>NZ_JBHYUG010000011.1:88377-100416 GCF_042749375.1 Streptomyces sp. NPDC059477
CGCGGGCGTTCGCGCGCTCCCCCGTCGGCGCGGGGCGCGCCCGCCGCGGGGCGGGGGGGGGGGCGCCCTTTCGGTCGTCGGCCGGCGACCGAGATCACCGGCCGACCGCCGGTCACCGGCTCGCGTCGGTCACCGGCTCCAGCCCTGTCTCACTGCCGTAGCTGCTGTCACTGCCCTCCCTGCCGTCACTGCCCGGCGTACTTCTCGCTCACCGAGTCGAAGACGGCCTGGGCCTCCTCGCCGAGCCGGGGTCCGGCCAGCCAGCCGGCGGTCACCGGACCGATGGAGGTGTTGGAGACCAGCGCGGGCTCACCGTCGGAACCGGTCGCCACCCAGCCACCGCCCGACGAACCGCCCGTCATCGTGCACCCGATGCGGTACATCGTCGGGTCGGTCTCCGTGATCGACAGCCGCCCCGGCTGGTCCGCGCACTGATACAGCGCCTCCCCGTCGAACGGCGGCGCCGCCGGATACCCGGTCGCCGTGATGCTCTCCACGTCCGGCACCGCCGGGGCGTCGAAGTCCACCGGCAGGGCCGAACCCACCGTCTCCTCCAGCGACTTGCCCGAGGAACCTTCCTCCGGCGTCACATGGATCACCGCGAAGTCGTACGCCGCCCCGTCCCCACCGGTCGGCCCGCCCTGCTCGATCCATTGATCCGAGGTCTGCACCCAGTCCGCCCACCAGACGCCGTACGGGGCGACCTCCTCCTCGGAGGCGGTCTGCAACTCCTCCGCCGGCATCCCCGAGTCGTTGTACGACGGCACGAACGCGAGGTTCCGGTACCAGCCACCGCTCTTACCGGCGTGCACACAGTGTCCCGCCGTCCAGACCATGTTCGACTTGCCGGGGTTCGCCGGGTCCTGCACCACCGTCGCCGAGCAGACCATCGTGCCCTCGGGGGAGTCGAACAGCAGCTTGCCCGCCTCCGGCGCGCTGTCGTGGTACTGCGCCTGCACCGCCTGCGCCTCCACCGGCTCCGGCGTCGGGTCGGTCACCCCCTGGTCACCGGAGATGTCGTTCTCCTCGACACCCTGATCCGGCTCCTCCGCGTCCCGCATCCGGTCCGTGTCCCACAGGCCCTCGATGATCGGGTTGATGAACTCGTCGGCCTCGCGGAGCCAGTCCTCCCGGTTCCAGTTCTTCCACTCCCCGTCCCGCCAGGCGTCGAGGTCGATCCCGTAGTCCTTGAGCCGGTCCTTGATGTCGTCCGGTATCTGGATCTTGTCGTCAGCAGCCGCCGTCGCCGACGCCGCACCGTCCGCCGAGGGCTCGCCCGACCCGCCGCACGCGGTGGCGGTGAGCGCGAGCGCCGACACGACCGCCACCACGGCCGGCACCGGCGACGCTCTGCGCCGCGAGCTGCTTCCTCGACGAGCGATGAAGGACGGCCGTATGGATCGCATGGACTTACTCCCCCTGAGATGAACGGAATCGGCGCTGCGGCGGTGATCCCGACGAGGCTCCCACAGAGCCCGTCGCCCCGACCGCCCGGCCTTCGGGAACGGCTGCCCACCCTATGCGGTCGCTGTGGGGGACTTCCGACGGATCGGCAACGGTTTCGCTACGACGCTCCTGACCAGGCAATCATCGGGGGGCCGGCCCATCTGACGTCCGTTCACGCCGGTTCGCCCGCCCCCTCCTCGGCCTCCGACAGCCCGCGATCCAGCGCGTCTTCGGCAACGGGGGTGCCTGCTTTGCGCTTTGCTGGACCGCCGGACGAGAAAGCCGGGAAGCCGGCCCCCGCCCGGCCAGTGAGGTCGGCCGTGAGGTCGGCCGCCCTCAGTAGCGACCGCCCACCACCTTGCCCGCCAGTTCGTCCAGCGCGGTCACGTCCTCCTCCGTCAGCTCGATGGCAGCGGCGGCGGCATTCTGCTCCAGCCACTTCACGCGCTTGGTGCCCGGGATCGGCACGACCGGCACGCCGAGCCGCTCGCCCCGCGCGTGCACCCAGGCGAGCGCGATCTGCGCGGGAGTGACACCCCGGGCCTGAGCCAGCGCGCGGACGCCCTCCGCGACGACCTCGTTGTCCGTCGTCTGGAACCGGGGCAGCCGCCTGCGGGCATCGCCCACCGGCAGGGCCGTCACATCCACCGAGCCGGTGAGGAAGCCCCGGCCGAGCGGAGAGTAGGCGACCAGGCCCACGCCCAGCTCACGCAGGGTGTCGGCGACCGTCCCCTCCAGATCACGGGACCAGATCGAGTACTCGGACTGCACCGCCGTGATCGGATGCACGGCATGCGCCCGCCGCAGCAGCGCGCCGTCCACCTCGGAGAGGCCGATGTGCCGGATCTTCCCCTCCTTCACCAGCTCGGCCAGCGCGCCGACCGACTCCTCGATCTCGGCGTTCTGCCCGACCCGGTGCAGGTAGTAGAGGTCGATGTGGTCGACACCGAGCCGCAGCAGCGAGGCGTCACAGGCGCGCTTGATGTAACCGGCGTCGCCGCGCAGCGCCCAGGTGTCCCCGCCCATGCGCTCGATCCCGGTCTTGCTGGCCAGCTGCACCTCGTCCCGGCGGCCGGCGATGGCCTGCCCGACGAGCACCTCGTTGTGGCCGTACCCGTAGGCGTCGGCCGTGTCGATGTGGGTCACCCCGAGGTCCAGCGCGCGACGGACGGTGGCGACGGCCTCGTCCCAGCTGGTCGGGCCGTACGGCGGATATCCCTCGCTCATGCCCATGCAGCCGAGGCCCTGGGCCGAGGTGGTCAGCTCACCGAGCGAAATCCTGTTCACGGACTGTCTCCGTTTCGAATGGCCCCTGGCACACCCACAGGCGGCGAACGCACCTACGGGTGCCCCGAGGCGGTTGTACGATGACTGAAACCGGAGGACCCTCCGGTTGTTAACGACGTTACCGGAGGCCCCTCCGGTACGCAAGATGGGGAGACGTCTGCCCGCCCGGGGCGGTGCCCCGAACGACACCGGGGAGCGCACATGCCCGATCACCCGCCGGAGCGCGCGAGGCCCGCACAGCCGGTCCGCGCACACGCCCGCCGCAACCGCGAGAAACTGCTGGCCGCCGCGCTGGAGGAGTTCGGCAAGGTCGGCGACAGCGCCTCGCTGGGCAGCATCGCCAAGACCGCCGGCGTCGGCATCGGCACCCTGTACCGGCACTTCCCGAGCAGAGAGTCCCTGGTCCTGGCCACCTACGAGTACGAGGTGGAACAGCTCTGCTCGGCCGCCGAGGAACTGCTGGGAGAACTGCCGCCCGATCAGGCGTTCAGGGAGTGGATGGGACGCCTGGCGAGCCTGCTGGTCACCAAGCAGCACATGTCCGAGGCGCTGCGGACCTTCGGCCCCCAGGACACGTGGGAGTCGGAGTCGTACACCAAGGTCTTCGGCACCATCGGCGCCTTCGTCACGGCGGGTGCCGAGGCGGGGAGCATCCGGAGCGACCTGTCCACCGCCGATGTCGTCCTCGCCATGAGCGGGCTGCTACGGCTGGACGCCGCAGGCGACTGGAGATCCCAGGGGGATCGGCTGATCGGCCTGCTCATGGACGGCCTGCAAGCCGGAACGCACCCGGCCCGCAGATCCGCACCGGGCCGCCCTCGCGACTGACCCTCACCTGCCTCCTCGTCCGGGCCGGACGGCAACCCGCCCGGCCCACAAGGCATTTCCGGCAAGGAGGTGAAAGGCGCCCCTCGATCGCCTCTCCCTCGACGGCCCTTTTCACGTGACCGGACACCGCGCCGCAGCGATCCAGACCGTCGGCCTCGGTAGCGACCTGGACGGGCGGCTGCGCGTCATCCGGCACCGGCGACACAGCCGCGCCACGGTCGCGGGCAACGGCTTCGAGGCCCCGCCATGGCCTCCCTCCAGACCTACGCCGCACCGAACTCCTCGCGCCCAACTACACCCTGAGACTGAACATCCCCCCGGTCACCATCATGCGCGCCCCCGCCGACCAGCCGGGCTCCTTCGGCCTCGCATGCGCGATCGACAAGCTGGCAGCCGAACTCGGCATTGACCCGCAGGAGATCCGCCGCCGCAACTTCGCCACCACCCACCCCGGCGAGGGCCTGCCCTGGTCGGGCAACCACCTGGAGGAGTGCTACCGCACCGGCGCCGAACGCATCGGCTGGCGCCGCTACGCCGCCGCACCCGGCAACCACCGAGGACGGCGACTGGCTGGTGGGCCTGGGCGTGCCCACGGCTGGCCTCGACTCGGCGCCTGCCAGCAGTGTGAGCCTACGGCTGACCTTCCGCCGCAACGGCACCGTGACCGTCGCCAGTTCCACCGCCGACATCGGCACCGGCATGCGTAACGTCCTCACAGTCATGGCCGCCGACGCCCTGGGACTCCCGGTCACTCGGATCACACCGGAGGTCGGCGACTCCACCTTGCCCGGCACCGAAGCCTCCGCTCGCGGGGCGATCGGCTCCGAGTCGACCGCCAGCATGGCCCCGGCCGTACGGCCTGCGGCCCAGGCGGCGATCCGCGCGCTGATCGAGCAGGCCGACGGCAACACCCGCTCCCCGTTCCACGGCATGGCCGCCGCGGACCTGAGCTTGAGCAAGGGCTTTCCGGCCGGATCGCCAACGCCAACCTCGCCGACTACATGGTCGAGGTCAACGCGGACACCCCACCGGTCAAGGTCCACTCCCTTGACCACCCCGACACCCACGTCAGCCCGGTCGGCACCCGAGGCATCGGTGAACTGGGCATGATCGGCGCCGCGGTGGCGATCCCCAACGCCGTTCACCACGCCACCGGAACGCGCGTCCGGGACCTGCCGATCACCATCGAGAATCTGCTCTGACCCACTCCCCCCTTTCCTGCGGTTGGGCTTCTCTGCGGTTGGGTCGGAACGCTGGATCCACTCGATCCACGGGCGCCAGTTTCCTCCCGTACCTGGCCAGCACGCCGGGTATGCCGCCGCCTCCCATCCCAGCCCCGAGGCCCTCGTCCGGACGATCCGCCGCTGGACGTCCAGATCCCGGTAGTCGCGGGAGGGCGAACCGGCGCGGAAGCCGAAGAATGCCACCACTTTGGAGTTATCAAGGATCGATCGCATACCGATGGTCCGACCGGGCTCGCTATAGGCGACGGCTCCGTCGCGAGAGCCACAAGGTCAGCGCGGGCCCCGCGATGTCCGCTCCGGACACCAGAACCTTGGGGGGCACGAGAGACCCTGATCCATCGGGATCACTCACCGCGCTGCGTGTCACCTCCGGATATGAGGACCCATCGGCGCGGGAGTCTTGGTATGTGAAGGCTGGGGCGCCTGCCGTATAGGTCGATGAATCGCTCGGGCCGGCGATTTCGAGGCAACCCGTAACCCACTGCCCGGTGGGGTGTTGGTAGCCGTGGGCGGCGGATCCGACACATGCACGCAGAGGGCCTCGAACCGCCCCCCCTACAAGGGACCTCGGAGACCGATCCGGACCCGGCGGTCAGCGCGCGACCGGAAAACGGACACCGCCCCCGATCCGACCGGGACGTCGGCACCTGGGAGTCGGGGAGCACGAACGGCCACCCCACCTCCGAACAGCGGGAGAACAAGGAGACCGTGGCCATGACCGAGAGCCCCCAGCACCGGCATCAGACCCGTGAGCCAACCACCCGCGCCCACGCGAGATCGCTGCGGATCGCCCCGTCGGCCGACGCTCAGCCGCAGGCCCGGAGGGCCCATTGGTCGCCCATCAAGGGCGCCGCTGCCCGCCCCTACCCACACTGTCTCGCCGACGCCCGTCGCCACCTGCCCTGTCTCTCTGACACAGGAACCCTTGCCCCAGGCCACAACCACCCCGTCGCCCGCAACGGCCCGGACCCCGTTTCCGACGCCACCACCCCGATCGAGGAAGCTTTCGTCATCGAACCCCGCAGTACCCCGCCCCACGGCCCCGTAGCCCACGCCCGCGTCCGCTTCTGCGGCCCGAACTCCGCGGACGCCCCACACATGGCGCTCAAACTCCCCCGAACCACGGCAGGCGGCAGGGAACTCCTCACCACCGAGCCACCAACTGCCTTCCGTACCCACCGCCCCACCCTCGCCCCCGACAGCCGGCTGCCTGCCTGGGCCACGGGCGTGTTCCTCCCGCCCACCCGAGGCGGCGGTGAACCAGCCCCCGTACCGGACGACCACATTCGGCACCCTCACCATCTCAGCACGGCCCGATCCATCCCCCTGATCGCCTTCACCGGCGCACAACCCCCGGAACCGGGACCGATGTCGGCACCGGAACCGGATATGGCATCGGCACGGCCACCAGCAGTCGCGCCGCGCCCAACTCCACAACGCACCCCAGACCCTGAGCACCCGACGACCGGAGAGACCCCGCCGCCCGCCCCCAAAATCGCCCCCGCCGTCCAACGGGGGTACCCCAGACAGCGCCTGCTCGTCGACCTCACCGGCCGCCGCCCGAAACTGATACATCTCCTCCCACCTCTGACGATCACCGACGAACAGACCCCCACCGCACTCAACCGCTTCTCGGCTGCCTCGCATGCGCTGGCCCGCAGCCCCGCCGCTCACAACTGGCTCACGCCCTTCACTCCCATCCCCGTGCAACCCCCACCCATTGCGGAACAGCGCCCCGCATCGCCCTGCAACCCCCACACCACCGAACAGCCCCCGCACAACAACCCACGCACCCCTTCGCACCACCGCACAGTCGGCTCATCGCAGCCCCCCGAGCCAGCCCACCCCAAGGACCGTCGTGACCAGCACGCCACCCCACCCTGACGACCACCCGGCCCCCGCAGCCACGTATCCCCCCACTTCGGTGCCCCGCCAGCAACACGCCCCCTCCCACCGCGAACAACTCGGCGGCGCCACCACCGACCTCGTCCAACACCCCGACCCCTCCACAGCCGCCCAGGCCGCCACCATCGAGAATCTCCTCCGCTGCTGGGCCCGAGAGACCAACCTCTCCGCCCCCGACGACGGCACCCTCCGCATCCCCCTCCTCACCATCGGCACCACCCTCCTGGTCCCGGTCCACTACTGGTCCCCCACGGGCTGGCACCGCTTCGGTCTGCCCTACCTCTCCACCCCCTCGCCTCACACCGGACCCACCTCGCTCCCACCGCTCGACGCGACCACCCTCGCCGCCCTGCTGGCCCGCGAAGCACAGGCCACCGCGCCCGCCCCCGCGGACCCGCCTGTCCGCAGCGCCGAGGCAGCCCCCATGAGCGAACCCGCAGCCGCTGCCGGTGGACCGACAACCGCCGCTGGTGGACGGACAACCGCTGCCGGTGGACTCACAGCCGCCTCCGATCTCGTCAGCCGCGTCGCCGACTCCCTTCGCAGAACCGCCACCTTCATCACCGACCGCCGACGCGACCCGGCCGACGGCCCCGACCTGTTCCTCTCCGCAGAGCAGGCCCTACTCCTGGGCCACCCCCTGCACCCGACTCCGAAAAGCCGCGAGGGTCTCACCGAGTCCGAAGCTCACCTCTACTCCCCGGAACTGAGAGGCCGCTTCCCGCTGCACTGGCTGGCCGTCGCCCCCTCCGTTCTCGCCACCGACTCAGCCTGGACCGAGCGAGGCCGCACGGTCCCCGCAACCCTGCTGACCGCCCGGCTCGCAGGACCCGAACTGCCCCTGCCGGACACCTGCACCGCCCTGCCCCTGCACCCCTGGCAACTGCGCGAGGTGCTTCAGCGCCCGGACACCGCAGCGCTTCTCGACGCCGGACTCCTCCGAGACCTCGGCCCCCATGGGCCCATGTGGCACCCCACCTCCTCGGTCCGCACCGTCTACCGCCCCGGTGCCCCCGCCATGCTCAAACTGTCGCTCGCCCTCCGCATCACCAACTCCCGTCGCGAGCACCTCCGCAAAGAACTCCACCGAGGCGTCGAGGTACATCGCCTCCTCCGCAGCGGTCTGTCCCATCAATGGCGGGCAGTCCACCCGACCTTCGACATCGTCCGCGACCCCGCCTGGCTGGCGGTCGACGGACTGGACGGTCACCCCGTTCACGGGCTGGACGTGGTGATCCGCCACAATCCCTTCCACCCCTCCGACGATGTCTCCTGCATCGCAGGCCTGGTCGCGCCACGCCCACTCGACCCGACCCTCCAGTCGATCACTGAGCCAGCCGGCCGGCCGACCACTGGGACGACCACCCCAACCCCCACCCCCACCTATCGATCGCGCCTGGCCGACGTGATCACGCGCCTCGCAGCCCGCACCGGCCACCCCCGCAGCACCGTGGCCGCCGAGTGGTTCCTGCGCTATCTGGAGCATGTCGTCCGCCCCGTCCTCTGGCTGGACGCCGAGGCCGGGATCGCCCTGGAGGCCCACCAACAGAACACCCTGCTTCTGCTGGACCAGGAGGGCTGGCCGGCCGGGGGCCGTTACCGGGACAACCAGGGCTACTACTTCCGCGAGTCGCGACGCGCGGACCTCGACGCCAGGCTTCCCGGCATCGGCGAGCACAGCGACACCTTCGTCTCCGACGAGGTAGCCGACGAGCGCTTCACCTACTACCTCGCGATCAACAACGTGCTCGGCCTCATCGGCGCGTTCGGATCCCAGCGGCTCGCTGACGAACGGCTCCTGCTCGCCGCCTTCCGCCGATTCCTGGAGGACGTCTCCTCCGGCCCCGCCCGGCTCCGTACCGCCTTGCCAGCCCTACTGCTCGACACCCCTGTCCTGCGTTGCAAGGCCAACCTCCTGACCCGGCTGCACGGCCTCGATGAACTCGTCGGCCCCGTGGACACCCAGTCCGTCTACGTCACCATCACCAACCCCCTCCACACCTGAACCCCGCACACCGAACCTCTGCCTCCGGGCCCTTGCCTCTCGCCCCACGTCCGCTTCCACCACCTCCACCCCCCGTCGTCCGCGAGGAATTCGTCCGACCCACCGACCGAGAGGAGCGTCGCCGTGCGCCCCACCGAGACGAGCACCGCCACCACCACCGACAGTGAGGACACACTGGAACTCAGCCTCCCGGATGAACTGATCGCTCTCTGCGCGGGCCAGACCGGAGCCGCGGCAACGGACACCGACAGACAGGCAGCCCCGACGAACCCCGCCCGCATCCCCGATCCCTCCGCCGCCTTCGATGGCCCCCCTCTCCTCGGTGTCCACGATCTCCTCGACAACGTCTCGACCTGGGGTCCCACCCCCACACCGGTCGGGACCTTCCACCTGGTCCCTGTCCGGGTCGGCCGAGACCTGTCGCTCATCAGCCGCTGGATGAACGACCCGGCGGTCGCCGCCTTCTGGGAACTGTCCGGCCCCGAGAACGTGGCGGAGGAGCACCTGCACAGCCAACTGACCGGCGACGGCCGCAGCGTTCCCTGCCTGGGACTCCTGGACGGCAAACCGATGAGCTACTGGGAGATCTACCGGGCGGATCTCGACCCGTTGGCCCGCCACTACCCCGCCCGCCCCCATGACACCGGGATCCACGTCCTCATCGGAGGCGTCACCGACCGGGGGCGAGGTCTGGGCGGTTGTCTTCTCAGGGCTGTGGCCAACCGGATTCTCGACCATCGGCCGACCTGCGCACGCGTCGTAGCCGAACCCGACATCCGTAACACCCCCTCCGTGTCCGCTTTCCTGACCGCCGGATTCCGGTTCGCCGCCGAGGTGGAACTGCCCGGCAAGCGAGCGGCCCTCGTGGTCCGTGACCGGTCCCTGCGCGATCTGCTGTAGCGCTGCGCCACAGCGTCATCACTTTTGGTACACCGCTCGCACCGATCCGGTTCCCGTTTGATCCACACGAATCTCGAAGCACAGAAATCCTGACCCACACGAATCTCGAACCACGCGAATCTCGAACCACGCGAATCTCGAACCACGCGAATCTCGAACCACGCGAATCTCGAACCACGCGAATCTCGAACCACGCGAATCTCGAACCGTGGGAAGCCCGAACCGTGGGAACCCCGAACGGCAAGAATGCCCACCCCTTCCACCCCCACTCCGCCCCAATCACCCCACCCCACTCCGTCCCACTCCACCCCCCACCCCACCCGTCATCACCCGCCTGTCAGTCCCGAGCCGTAGGGTGGTCGCCCTATGACAAAGCCCTCACTTCCCGATCTCCTGCACGCGGCCGTCACGGCTGTCGGCGGCACGGAGCGCCCTGGCCAGGCGGCAATGGCCGAAGCTGTCGCGGACGTCATCGACGACGGCTCCCATCTGCTGGTCCAGGCCGGCACCGGAACCGGCAAATCGCTCGGCTACCTGGTGCCCGCGCTCGCACACGGGGAGAGAGTCGTCGTCGCGACCGCCACCCTCGCCCTGCAACGCCAGCTCGTCGAGCGGGATCTGCCGCGCACGGTGGATGCCCTGCACCCACTGCTGCGCCGCCGCCCGGAGTTCGCGATGCTCAAGGGGCGGTCGAACTACCTCTGCCTGCACCGCCTCCACGAAGGCGTGCCGCAGGACGAGGAAGAGGGCTTGTTCGACCAGTTCGAGGCGGCGGCACCGACCAGCAAGCTGGGCCAGGACCTGCTGCGCCTGCGCGAATGGGCGGACGAGACGGAGAACGGCGACCGGGACGATCTGACACCAGGCGTGTCCGACCGTGCCTGGTCGCAGGTGACGGTCTCGTCGCGCGAGTGCCTGGGCGCGACGAAGTGCGCCTATGGCGCCGAGTGCTTCGCCGAGATGGCCCGTGAGCGGGCCAAGCTGGCTGAGGTCGTCGTCACGAATCACGCGCTGCTGGCGATCGACTCGATCGAGGGCGCCCCGGTCCTGCCGCAGCACGAGGTGCTGATCGTCGACGAGGCGCACGAACTGGTCTCGCGGGTCACCGGCGTCGCCACCGGCGAACTCACCCCGGGACAGGTCAACCGCGCGGTGCGCCGCGCCGCGAAGCTCGCCAATGAGAAGGCCGCCGACCAGTTGCAGACCGCCGCCGAGGGCTTCGAGCGGCTCATGGAGCTGGCCTTGCCGGGCCGTCTGGAGGAGATCCCGGAGGATCTCGGCTACGCCCTCATGGCGCTGCGGGACGCCTGCCGTACGGTGATCTCCGCGATCGGCGCGACCCGGGACAAGTCGGTCCAGGACGAGGACGCGGTCCGCAAGCAGGCGCTGGCGTCGCTGGAGGGCGTGCACGACGTGGCGGAGCGGGTGGCCAACGGTTCGGAGTGGGACGTCGTCTGGTACGAGCGTCACGACCGCTTCGGCGCCTCCTTGCGCGTTGCGCCCATGTCCGTCTCGGGCCTGCTGCGCGAGAAGCTCTTCGCGGACCGTTCGGTGATCCTGACCTCCGCCACGCTGAAGCTCGGCGGTGACTTCAACGGTGTGGGCGCCTCGCTGGGGCTGGCTCCGGAAGGCACCGAGGGTGACGACCTTCCGCAGTGGAAGGGCATCGACGTCGGCTCGCCCTTCGACTACCGCAAACAGGGCATCCTCTACGTCGCCAAGCATTTGTCGCGCCCCGCGCGGGACGCCGATCGCGTCGACATGCTGGACGAACTGACCGAGCTGATCCAGGCCGCCGGCGGTCGCACGCTCGGCCTGTTCTCCTCGATGCGGGCCGCGCAGCTCGCCGCCGAAGACCTGCGGGGCCGTATCCCCGAGTACCCGATCCTGCTCCAGGGCGAGGAAACCCTCGGCGAGTTGATCAAGAACTTCGCCGCCGATCCGAAGACCTGCCTGTTCGGCACGCTGTCCCTCTGGCAGGGCGTGGACGTCCCCGGCTCCAGCTGCCAGCTGGTGGTCATGGACAAGATCCCGTTCCCGCGCCCCGACGACCCGTTGATGAGCGCCCGCCAGAAGGCCGTGGAGGAAGCGGGCGGCAACGGCTTCATGGCGGTCGCCGCCACCCACGCGGCGTTGCTCATGGCTCAGGGTGCCGGTCGCCTCGTACGCGCGACGGGGGACCGGGGTGTGGTCGCCGTACTCGATCAGCGTCTGGCGACCGCCCGCTACGGAAGCTACCTCAAGGCGTCGCTGCCCGACTTCTGGTACACCACGGACGGTAACCGGGTCCGGAAGTCGCTGGCGGCGATCGATGCGGCGGCCAGTCAGGAGGAGGCCGAGTAAAGGCGCTGTTGGAGGGCCGGGTTTTGTGGGCCGCCGGGGGAGCCGCGGGGGGCCGGAACCGGCGCCCGCGACGGAGGGGTA
>NZ_JBHYUG010000011.1:100426-123685 GCF_042749375.1 Streptomyces sp. NPDC059477
CTGTCTGGGGGGGCCGCTCTCTCTGTGTGGTGTGGGGGCTGTTTGTCGGACCCCGGGCCCGCCCGGCCGCAAAATAAACCCGGCACCGGGACAGTCACGGAAAGCGACTGATATCGGTCACTCCAGCCGGACAGACCTACGGTTCTGTACCGACCGGTGAGCCCTCACCGGAATCGGGCGCCGACCGGTGCGGGCCGGACCTGGATGGGGGTGCAACCCGCCCTGGAAGCTCGAAGCCCCCTATAGCGAACGGCATCACTCCGCCGCGGAGCGGACAGCACAGGGCCCCGGAACCGGCGCAGGGGTTCCGGGGCCCGGTCAGGGAAGCGGGGTGACGTGCCCGCTCGCCGTGCTGGTCAGACGCGGCGCAGTACGGCGACGACCTTGCCGAGGATGGTCGCGTCGTCGCCGGGGATCGGCTCGTACGCGGCGTTGTGCGGCAGCAGCCATACATGGCCGTCCTCGCGCTTGAAGCGCTTGACGGTCGCCTCGCCGTCGAGCATCGCGGCGACGATGTCCCCGTTCTCGGCGACCGGCTGACGGCGGACGGTCACCCAGTCGCCGTCGCAGATCGCGGCCTCGATCATGGAGTCACCGACGACCTTCAGCACGAACAGTTCACCGTCGCCGACGAGCTGCCGGGGAAGCGGGAACACGTCCTCGACCGACTCCTCGGCGAGGATCGGGCCACCGGCGGCGATCCGGCCGACCAGCGGGACGTAGGACGCGGCCGGCTTGCCCGCGGTGTCCGTGGGCTGTACGGACGAGGCCTGGTCTGAGCCTCGGACCTCGTACGCGCGCGGGCGGTGCGGGTCGCGGCGCAGGAAGCCCTTGCGTTCCAGTGCCATCAGCTGGTGTGCCACGGACGAGGTGCTGGACAGGCCGACCGCCTGGCCGATCTCCCGCATCGACGGCGGGTAGCCGCGACGCTGCACCGAGTCGCGAATGACCTCGATCACCCGGCGCTGCCGGTCGGTCAGCCCGGAGCTGTCCGCCCGGATGCCTGGAGGTCGGCCCGGTAGGGAACGCTTGTGCGCCTCTGGGCTCGCGGCTTCGTTCATAGCGTGCACCGGCTCCAGTCGGCCCTGGGAGCGGTCCTGGGCAGTGATGGTGGCACTGTCTGCGGTGGTGGTCACGTCGGCCCCTCTCGATGGTCTCCCTGCTGGACAACGGTAGTTGCTTTCGAAAGGTTGCGCCAAACACACGTTCGAGTGAAAAACCGCGATCAGGCTTTCGCGGTCTTGTCTCGGGGTGTATGGCTGGCGCATTCGGCGGCAGGCAAACGGGCGCATTGTTGTACTGTTCACCGCCGGGGCGCGGCCCTTGTGGGGTCGCCCCAGTCTGCCAGTCGGCGTCCTGTCAACAGGGCATGGGGTTCCACTCGCGCGAGAGTCCCACGCCACCTCCCTGTGGCGCCCACGGTATCCCCCCATGCCTCCCAGGGGTACGGCGCTGCGCGGGTGTGTCCGCCGTGAGCCCACTGCCGGGCGGTGCGCGGGCGCCTGCCCGGACGGTGCCGTCGCACGGCATGCACCAGTAGGCGCGCGACACGCGGTTCGGCGTGTATGTATGAGTCAATCCCCACATCTAGTGGTTGGATTGCATCAGCGGCCCAGAAGTTGTGGTCCCCCGGGTCTCCAGGGCTCCGGAGATCGCCTATGCTGGTGACTGCTTCGAGGGGCCCGAGTGGCCTCCTGAGGTCATTGAGTCTGCTGTGAGGAGGGTTGGGAGATCATGCACTGCCCCTTCTGCAGGCACTCCGACAGCCGTGTCGTCGACAGCCGTACGACCGACGACGGTACGTCGATCCGCAGGCGCCGCCAGTGCCCCGGCTGCACCCGTCGTTTCACGACCGTGGAGTCGTGCTCGCTCATGGTGGTCAAGCGGTCCGGAGTCACCGAGCCCTTCAGCCGTACCAAGGTCATCAATGGTGTGCGCAAGGCATGCCAGGGGCGGCCTGTCACCGAGGACGCACTCGCCCAGCTCGGCCAGCGGGTCGAGGAGGCGGTGCGGGCCACCGGGAGCGCCGAGCTGACCACCCACGACGTGGGTCTGGCCATACTCGGCCCCTTGCAGGAGCTCGATCTCGTCGCCTATCTGCGCTTCGCCTCCGTCTACCGGGCCTTCGACTCGCTCGAAGACTTCGAGACGGCCATCACGGAGCTCAGGGAGACCGAACAGCCCGCGGACGACGAGGCCCGCGCGGACGGTGAGAACGGTGAAGGCACTGTCGCGGGGAGCCGAGAAGACAATCGCGGGCCCGGCAGGACCACCCAGGTCCCCGAGCCCGCCCACGCCGCCGACTGAACCCAGGCGCCAGGACCGGACGGCGGATGCCGGGACCGGCCGGACGTCGGCGATCGAAAACTTGTTGCGGACCGGGCATGAGGGCATCCGCAATACCACACAGAACAACGTGTCACGGGAACATCGGGGCACTTCAGGGCGTTTTCGCCCGTACAGGGAGGCGGCATGACAGAGACGGCGAGCGGTCCGGCACGAGGTTCCCGCGTCAAGGGCACCAAGGCCAGCAAGGGGCTGCGTGTCGAGCGCATCCACACCACCCCCGGCGTGCACCCGTATGACGAGGTGGTCTGGGAGCGCCGTGACGTCGTCATGACCAATTGGCGCGACGGTTCGGTCAACTTCGAGCAGCGCGGCGTCGAGTTCCCCGACTCCTGGTCGGTGAACGCGGTCAACATCGTCACCAGCAAGTACTTCCGGGGTGCCGTGGGCACCCCGCAGCGTGAGACCAGCCTCAGGCAGCTGATCGACCGCATCGTGAAGACGTACCGGAAGGCCGGCGAGGACTACAAGTACTTCGCCTCGCCCGCCGACGCCGAGATCTTCGAGCACGAGCTGGCGTACGCCCTCCTGCACCAGATCTTCAGCTTCAACAGCCCCGTGTGGTTCAACGTGGGCACGCCCCAGCCGCAGCAGGTCTCCGCCTGCTTCATCCTGTCGGTCGACGACTCCATGGAGTCGATTCTCGACTGGTACAAGGAAGAGGGCATGATCTTCAAGGGCGGCTCCGGCGCCGGCCTGAACCTCTCCCGGATCCGTTCCTCCAAGGAACTGCTGTCCTCCGGTGGCAACGCCTCCGGCCCGGTCTCCTTCATGCGCGGCGCCGACGCGTCCGCAGGAACGATCAAGTCCGGTGGCGCCACCCGCCGCGCCGCCAAGATGGTCATCCTCGACGTCGACCACCCCGACATCGAGGACTTCATCGAGACCAAGGTCAAGGAAGAGGAGAAGATCCGCGCCCTGCGCGACGCGGGCTTCGACATGGACCTGGGCGGCGACGACATCACGTCCGTCCAGTACCAGAACGCCAACAACTCGGTCCGCGTGAACGACGAGTTCATGAAGGCCGTCGAGAACGGCGAGCAGTTCGGCCTGCGCGCCCGCATGACCGGCGAGGTCATCGAGAAGGTCGAGGCCAAGACCCTCTTCCGCAAGATGGCCGAGGCCGCCTGGGCGTGCGCCGACCCGGGCATCCAGTACGACGACACCATCAACCACTGGCACACCTGTCCGGAGTCCGGCCGCATCAACGGCTCGAACCCGTGCAGCGAGTACATGCACCTGGACAACACGTCCTGCAACCTGGCCTCGCTGAACCTGATGAAGTTCCTGAAGGACGACAGCCAGGGCCACCAGTCCTTCGAGGCCGAGCGCTTCACCAAGGTCGTCGAACTGGTCATCACGGCGATGGACATCTCCATCTGCTTCGCCGACTTCCCGACCCAGAAGATCGACGAGAACACCCGCGCCTTCCGCCAGCTCGGCATCGGCTACGCCAACCTCGGCGCCCTGCTGATGGCGACCGGCCACGCGTACGACTCCGACGGCGGCCGTGCCCTCGCCGGAGCCATCACCTCCCTGATGACCGGCACCGCATATCGGCGCTCCGCCGAGCTCGCCGCGGTCGTCGGACCGTACGACGGGTACGCGCGCAACGCCGACGCCCACAACCGGGTCATGAAGCAGCACGCCGACGCCAACGGCAAGGCCGTCCGCGGGGACGACCTCGACACGCCGGTCTGGGCCGCTGCCACTGAGGCCTGGCAGGACGTCCAGCGCCTAGGCGAGAAGAACGGTTTCCGTAACGCCCAGGCGTCCGTCATCGCCCCGACCGGCACCATCGGCCTGGCGATGTCCTGCGACACCACCGGCCTGGAGCCCGATCTCGCCCTGGTCAAGTTCAAGAAGCTGGTCGGCGGCGGCTCGATGCAGATCGTCAACGGCACCGTCCCGCAGGCCCTGCGCCGCCTGGGCTACCAGGAGGAGCAGATCGAGGCGATCGTCGATCACATCGCCGAGAACGGCATTGTGATCGACGCCCCCGGCCTGAAGACCGAGCACTACGCGGTCTTCGACTGCGCCATGGGCGAGCGTTCCATTTCCCCGATGGGTCATGTCCGCATGATGGCGGCCATCCAGCCGTGGATCTCCGGCGCCCTGTCCAAGACGGTCAACATGCCGGAGACGGCGACCGTCGAGGAGGTCGAGGAGATCTACTTCGAGGCCTGGAAGATGGGCATCAAGGCGCTCGCCATCTACCGCGACAACTGCAAGGTCGGCCAGCCGCTCTCCGCCAAGAAGAAGGAGCCGGAGGCGAAGGCCGCCCAGCAGACCGCGGCGCAGCCCCAGGTCGAGAAGGTCGTCGAGTACCGCCCGGTCCGCAAGCGCCTCCCCAAGGGCCGCCCCGGCATCACGACGTCCTTCACGGTCGGCGGCGCCGAGGGCTACATGACCGCCAACTCCTACCCGGACGACGGTCTCGGCGAGGTCTTCCTGAAGATGTCCAAGCAGGGCTCGACCCTCGCGGGCATGATGGACGCCTTCTCGATCGCCGTCTCGGTGGGCCTCCAGTACGGGGTGCCGCTGGAGACGTACGTCTCGAAGTTCACCAACATGCGCTTCGAGCCGGCCGGTATGACGGACGACCCCGATGTCCGCATGGCCCAGTCGATCGTCGACTACATCTTCCGCCGTCTGGCGCTCGACTTCCTGCCCTTCGAGACCCGCTCCGCCCTCGGCATCCACTCCGCCGACGAGCGTCAGCGCCACCTGGAGACCGGCTCGTACGAGCCCCTGGACGACGAACTCGACGTCGAGGGCCTCGCCCAGTCGGCGCCCCGCGCCCAGGAACTCAAGGCCGTCGCCACTCCGAAGCCCGACATCGAGGTGGCCAAGCCCGCCCCGCAGCAGGCCCACACCAGCGCGGAACTGGTCGAGATGCAACTGGGCATCCAGGCCGACGCCCCCCTGTGCTTCTCCTGCGGCACGAAGATGCAGCGGGCCGGTTCCTGCTACATCTGCGAGGGATGCGGGTCGACCAGCGGTTGCAGCTGATATCGGGGCATCGAGCCGGGCACCCCGCTCGGCGCACGCGCACCTGACAGGTGATCCGTGAGGAGGGGCGTCAGCATCGCGCTGGCGCCCCTCTTGCGGATCACGTCCGGCACGCACTCCTCTCCGTGCGGGGAGTGCCTCTGCGGATCAGGAGCCGGCCGTGGTGCCCATGGAGCGGGTGAAGGTCGCGGGGTCGTCCTCGTATCCATGAACGCCCGGGTGGAAGTCCCAGGTTCCCGCGTCGTTGCGCAGGAACAGTCCGACCGTCGCCGCGGTGGCACCGAGCACGCCGCCGAAGTCATCGGCGGCCAGGTCGGTGTAGCCCTCCCGGATGCGCAGCTTCGGGTTGCCGACACTGACGAAGGTCCGGCGGTCAGGGCGCTGCTGGATGACGACACCCACCACCACGCGCGCGTAGCGCGGATCCAGCCGCTCGAACTCCACCGTCAGGACCTCGTCCCAGCCGAAGCCCTTGCCGTCCTTGCTGTCCCGGTTGAGGATGATGGTGCCGTCGGGGGAGCGCTTGTCGAAATGCACGACATAGGCGGGCTCGCCCTGTGGATCACTCGCGAGATACGTCGCGGCCACCAGGTCCAGATCGGTCGGCGGTTGCCCCGACGGACTCGGATCCCACTTGACCGCGATCTCGGCCTTGCGGATGCCCTTGGTGAGTGCGTTCACCGGCTGTGCCCCTTCCCCGTACGTATCCACCCCGAACTGCCCCGTGGGCAGGGCCGGTTGTCCATCCTGCCACGCGAAGGCATCAGCACGCGCGCGTGCACTCCCCCGGATCGTGACCGACGACACGCCCTGGGCCGTACGATGGCGCGGTGCTGGTCAAGTGGATTCGCTGCACCGTGACCGACCGCCGGGGGTTCGAGCGGGGGCAGCGAAAGTGGGCGGGGCTTCCGGGAGAGCCGGGTTTCCGGGGGCAGGGAGGCGGCTGGAGCCGAGGGCGGCCCTCGGTCGCGCACATCTTCGCGTTCTGGGAATCCCGCGCCTTCTACGACTCCTTCATGGCCCGCTCCCACGACCGGCTCGCCGCGACCCAGTCGGGCACCTTCAAGGACGCCCAGGTCAGGCTGTTCGACCACCGCTTCGACGTGAAGACCGGCTTCGAGCCCCGCTTCACGGACGCGGACCTGATCCGCGTCGCACTCTGTCGCATCCATGAGGAGCGCGTCGAGAACTTCACCCTCATGCAGGAGAAAGTCTGGAACCCCGCCATGGCGGGCTCGCCCGGGATGATCCGCGGCATGTTCGGGGAGGCACCCGGGCACGAGTTCCTGGTGCTCTCCATGTGGCAGTCGGCCGCCGAGCACGGCAAGTACCGCACGGAGCGGGTGGAACGGCTCGCCCTGCGCGCCCAGACCGAGGCGGACGTGGCCGCGCTCACGGGAGACCTCGTGGAGATGGAGCCGTCCTGGACGGTGTGACGCAAGACGCACCGCGCGGGCCGTCGTCCGCATGGATCGTGCGCCGCGTGTGGCCTGTGGTGCAGGAAATGTGTGACCTACGCCGTATGGAGCCCGTACGACTGCTCGGTACGGCCTCGACCGATCTAGGGTTTTGGCATGGTACGACCACGGCGCATCGTCCTTGTCCGCCACGGGGAGTCAACGGGCAATGTTGATGACAGCGTGTACGAGCGCGAGCCCGACCACGCGCTCGCCCTGACCGTACGGGGCTGGCGGCAGGCCGAGGACACCGGTAAACGGCTGCGCGAACTGTTCGGCCGCGAGCGCGTGAGCGTGTACGTCTCCCCGTACCGCCGCACCCACGAGACGCTGCGCGCCTTCCACCTCGACCCCGAACTGATACGCGCGCGTGAGGAGCCACGGCTCCGCGAACAGGACTGGGGCAACTGGCAGGACCGCGACGACGTACGCCTCCAGAAGACGTACCGGGACGCGTACGG
This sequence comes from Streptomyces sp. NPDC059477, assembly GCF_042749375.1. NCBI lineage: Bacteria > Bacillati > Actinomycetota > Actinomycetes > Kitasatosporales > Streptomycetaceae > Streptomyces > Streptomyces sp. NPDC059477. The sequence goes on from NZ_JBHYUG010000011.1 coordinate 107,703, forward strand.
GCACTTCTTCTACCGCTTCGCCCAGGGCGAGAGTGGCGCCGACGTGTACGACCGGGTCGGTGGCTTCCTGGAGAGCCTCTACCGCAGCTTCGAGGCCCCCGACCATCCGCCGAACGTGCTCCTGGTGACCCATGGACTGGCCATGCGGCTGTTCTGCATGCGCTGGTTCCACTGGACGGTCGCGGAATTCGAGTCGCTGTCGAACCCGGGGAACGGCGAGGTGCGGATGCTCGTTCTCGGCGAAGACGGCAGGTACACACTGGACCGGCCATTCGAACGCTGGCGCGATCCGGAGCCCTATGGAATCACTGGATAGAGTGGCAAGGCGATGACCGCTGACTCCTCCCCCGACCGGCGCCTGGAGCGCGCCCTGGCCAGCCTGCGCGGACTTGCCGTGGGGGACGCGCTGGGCTCACAGTTCTTCGTCCCGGTGAACCACCCGCTGCTCAAGCGCCGCGAGCTGCCCGCCGGCACCTGGCAATGGACCGACGACACGGAGATGGCTTGCTCCGTCGTCACGGTCCTCGCCACGCACCGCCGTATCGACCAGGACGTGCTGGCCGTGTCCTTCGCCGAGCGCCACGACTTCGACCGCGGCTACGGCCCCGCCGTGAACCGGCTGCTGCGCCTGGTCAGGGAAGGCGGCGACTGGCGCGAACTCTCCGCCGCTCTGTTCGGCGGGCAGGGATCCTGGGGCAACGGCGCGGCGATGCGGATCGCACCGCTGGGCGCCTGGTACGCCGATGACCCCGAGCAGGCCACTCACCAGGCGGAGATCTCCGCCTACCCGACCCACCAGCATCGTGAAGCCGTGGTCGGCGCCATGGCCGTCGCCGCGGCAGCCGCGCTCGCCGGATCCCCCAGCGGACCGCCCAGCCCCGAGGAGCTCCTGGACGGCGTCATCGCCCTGATCCCCAGAAGCGCGGTCGGCGCCGGACTGCGCCGGGCCCGCGACCTGCTCGACTACGACGACGCCGCCACGGTCGCCGCGGTGCTCGGCTGCGGACGGCGTACGACCGCCCATGACACCGTGCCCTTCGCTCTCTGGTCCGCCGCACGCTCCCTCGGCGACTACGAGCGGGCGTTCTGGACGACCGCGCAGGTCGGCGGCGATATCGACACGACCTGCGCCATCGTGGGCGGGGTACTCGCCTCGGACCAGGCGGGGACACCGCCGACCGCCTGGAGCGAGCGGGTGGAGGCGTTGCCCGGCTGGATGGCGGGGGTTTCCTAGTCCGAGAGGGCCTACGGGCTCCGTCCGCAGGCCGGTGGGCTTTCCCGGCGGTGGGGCGTGGCCGCTCGGCCATGGACTCGTCTCTCTGCCTGCCTCTGGCGCATCCGTGGAAACTCTCTGTGCTCGACGGGAACTCTCCGTGTTCGGTCGGTCGTTCCCACTACAGCCACTCCGGGGCGAGTGTGAAGGTGGAGGGTCGTAGGGACGCGGGGGTGATCATGGTGCGTGTGTTGGTGTACTGGGGCGGCTTGGGCCTGCTCCCGGTGGTGGTGAGCGTGGTGTGGGCTGCGACTTGGTGGCGGGCGCACGGCTGGCCGGTGGGCGGTGGGCGCACCCCGGAGATGCTGGCCACCACTGCGCGGCGCCGACGTCCTCCGGGCGGGGTTCTCCCGTTGCGACGAGACTCCCGACCTCGGGAGCGTGCGCGGCGCTCTCCTGTAGTAGCCGGGCCGCGGGGCGTGCGCCGCGAAGTCCTCACGGTCCGGATCCGCCCTCCGCGCGGTGCTTCACGAATGCGATCCGATGCGGGCCGAGCGCTTGCGCGGCCTGATCCTCGGCGGAGTGATCGGGCCCACTGCCAAACTGCCGGAGGGGGTCTTCGGTACTGGAAGAGACCGTGGATGGGCGCGGCCCGGCGACGCAGACAGTGGTGTCCTCGGCGCCGGGTCGGCGACGGTGATGTGCCGCTCAGAGGTTTGTCTGAGCGAATGGAAGGGCCTCAACAGTGAGGAGTCGGCCGACGAGTTGAGGATGTCCGTGCCCCGACCGGACAGCCGGCGGGACCGGCTCCCACCTGCCGGGTGGGCCACTCCGGGAGGCGGGGTGTCACTGGGGGATCCGGGCGGCGTAGGCTAAGGGCGCCATGCCGTACGAACCGCCTACCCACACCGTCGAGCGCTCCCTCCGCGCCACGACCGGAGCGAAGATCATTGCCGGTGTCGACGAGGTGGGCCGGGGCGCTTGGGCCGGACCCGTCACCGTCTGCGCGGCGATCACCGGACTGCGCCGGCCCCCCGAAGGTCTCACCGACTCCAAGCTGCTCACCGTCAAGCGCCGTACGGAACTCGCCGAAGAGTTGCGGACGTGGGTGAAGGCCTACGCCCTCGGGCACGCTTCCTCCGACGAGATCGACCAGATGGGCATGACGGCCGCGTTGCGCCTGGCCGCCGTGCGCGCGCTGGAGACGCTGCCGGTCCGACCCGACGCCGTGATACTCGACGGCAAGCACGACTACCTCGGGACGCCGTGGCAAGTGCGTACGGTGATCAAGGGGGACCGGTCGTGCGTGGCCGTCGCGGCGGCCTCGGTGATCGCCAAGGTTCAGCGCGACAAAATGATGGCCGAACTGGGTATCGACCATGCAGACTTCGGTTTTGCGGACAATGCCGGGTATCCCGCACCTGTGCACAAGGCCGCACTGGAGGAGCGGGGACCCACCCCGTACCACCGGTTGTCGTGGGCGTATCTTGATGCGCTGCCCCAGTGGCGGCACCTCAAGAAAGCCCGCAGTTGGGCGGAGGGAAGCGTTCCGGAGATCGAGGGTCAGCTCGGCTTCGATTTCTGACGTTTCCGCTCGCACGTATGTGCCACCCGCCCGTATGTGCCGTACCAATGTTTGATTAACATCAGCTCATGCCTCTCATCCCCGAGGAGCCTCAGATTCACGAGAGTGCCCAGGGTCCCCGCGCCACCCCGGCCAGCGGCCGTACCGCGCCGACCCCCCGTCCCGTACCCGGACCCCGCCCCGCGGCTCCGTCGCGTCCCGGTCGTCCCGGCCCGCTCCGGCCGGCACCGCCCGTGCAACGCGCGTCGCGTGACGTGGCTCCGGCCCAGCCCGCACCGTCGGGCCCCGCTGCTCCCGCCCCGACCTCGGCGGCCCCGCAGATCCAGCTGATCCCGGCCTCGGTCGAAGGCGCCCTCGACGCCGCCGAGGAGGCCGTGGACCTGCTGCTGGAATCGGGCCGCGCCCCCCATGACGTACTCGTCATCACCACCGGCGAGCAACACCCGTGGGCAGCGCACGAGCTGTCCTTCGGAGAAGCCTCCTACTGGGCGCAGCACGACGCGCGCGACGACGTCTTCTACACCGACGCCGCCATGGCGAGCCGTGCCGCTTCCCGTCCCGTTGTCGTGGTCGCCGTCAATGGCGGTTCCGACGCCACGGCCGCCGCAGCGCTGCCGCTGGCACTCAGCCGGGCGGGTGCCCTGCTGATCGTCTGCGGTGACCCCAAGAAGATCAACACGGTGCTGGGCGCGGGCGTCTAGCCCGGCCCGGTGTCCGCCGAGGACCACGACGGGGCGACCACCGCCGCCACGGTGGCATGTGCACGGAGGACGCACCGGCTTTTGCCCTGACGGGGCACGACAGGCCGGTGCTTCGCTGTGCCCGTCCGCAGGCATGGACCGGTGCCCGTACTGGTCTGTCCCGTGATCCGGAGATTCGGCCAGCCGGTGCTCCGTTGAGTGACCGTGCGGGGGTTCGTGTGTCCGGGCATTCGCCTGTCCGGACAGAGGGGCCGCCGTCCGGGCATCCCGACGGGCAGAGCTGCGGCGAGGGCAGGGAAGCCGTGCGGTCGGCCGGTCCTCAGCGGGCCGCGACGCGGCTGAGGATGTCCGACGCGGCGCCCCCGGTGCGCGGCAGCGGAGGCGGCGCCTCGGCGGTGGCGAAAGGCTCGGGAACCGACCCGATACTGGGCCGGCGTCCACCGCGGCCCTCACCGAGTACCTGCCAGCCGTCCCGGGTCAGCGTGATGTACGCCCCGCAGCGCAGCCCGTGCAGCGTGCAGGCGTCCCGCAGGCCCCACATCCACGCGCCGTCCTCCTCCGTCCAACGAGCGTCGCCCTCCCGGCAGTAGATCAGCACCGCCGTGCGCACCGGAGTGCGGCGGCGCAGGTCGTGCGGGATGACCCGGCGCAGTTGGGAGAGCAGGGCGTTGCGCAGCATCCAGCCGTCCGCCGGGGCCGATCGTCGCTTGAAGGACGCGCTGGCCAGCAGTCGCTCGTCGGGATCGAGCACCGCCACGACAGCCGTGAGCGGCAGGGGCCGGTGCCGGGCGTACAGTCCGCTGACGACCTCCCTCGGATTGCGCAGGAGGGGGATGCCCGCGGCTGCCCACTCAGCCGGTTCGAGCGTACGGGCCAAGGGGGTGGTGGAGGCGGCGGACAGGTGGGCCGAGGACGACGTAGATGCTGCGGAGGACGGAGCGAATCCGAAGGTCACGATCCTCCCTTCGGCTAGGCGCCCGCACTGCGGGCGGGGTCTGGTCGGGGGAGCGCACACCGCAGCGGAGCCCTTCCGGACCATGGCCGGGCCGTGCGGGGAGCGAACCTCAATTCTTCCTGTCGAACTGGGATGCGGCAACGAGTAAATGGGGTCACCGACCCGTATCTGCTGCTGCGTGGCTTATATCCCTGCCCACTGTGTCACCAGATGACGCCTGGTGCGGGGGCACACTACCGGGGCCTCCCACAGGTCACGCGTGTTTCCGGGTGCTACCGCGGGGCGCGCCGCCCTGTCATGGTTTCGCCCGTTCAGCCCTTGACCGCAAGGACCAATCGCGACACGCCCACCCGAGGACGGTGCCGCCGTCCGGGCCGGGAAGTGGCCGATTGTCAGACCCATCGGGTTGCATGGAGACATGGACGATCAGGACCTGCGTGCGGAAGCCGATGCCATCCTCGCCGAGCTGGTGGGTGACCCGGGAGGGCCGGCGCGGTTGCGGGAGGACCAGTGGCGTGCGGTGGCCGCTCTCGTACAGGACCGCCGACGCGCGCTGGTGGTGCAGCGCACCGGCTGGGGCAAGTCGGCGGTGTACTTCGTGGCCACCGCATTGCTGCGCCGGCGTGGCTCCGGTCCCACGGTGATCGTCTCGCCCCTGCTGGCGCTGATGCGCAACCAGGTGGAGTCCGCCGCGCGGGCGGGCATCCGCGCGCGCACCATCAACTCGGCCAACCCGGAGGAGTGGGACGCGATCCACGACGAGGTCGCGCGCGGCGAGACCGATGTCCTCCTCGTCAGCCCCGAGCGTCTCAATTCCGTCGATTTCCGCGAGCAGACGCTGCCCAAGCTCGCTGCCACGACCGGTCTGCTGGTGGTCGACGAGGCGCACTGCATCTCCGACTGGGGCCACGACTTCCGCCCCGACTACCGCAGGCTGCGCGCCATGCTCGCCGACCTGGCCCCGGGCATCCCCGTACTGGCCACCACGGCGACCGCCAACGCGCGCGTGACCGCGGATGTGGCCGAGCAACTGGGGACCGGCGCCGGTGAGGCCCTGGTGCTGCGCGGCTCACTGGAGCGGGAGAGCCTGCGCCTCGGCGTGATCCAGCTGCCGGACGCGGCCCACCGGCTGGCGTGGCTGGCCGAACATCTGGACGAGCTTCCGGGTTCCGGGATCATCTACGCCTTGACGGTCGCGGCGGCCGAGGAGGCCACGGCATTCCTGCGGCAGCGCGGCTTCCCGGTGGCGTCGTACACGGGCCGTACGGAGAACGCGGACCGCCTCCAGGCCGAGGCCGACCTGCTGGCGAACCGGGTCAAGGCCCTGGTCGCCACCTCGGCGCTCGGCATGGGGTTCGACAAGCCCGACCTGGGCTTCGTGGTCCATCTCGGCTCACCGTCCTCGCCGATCGCCTACTACCAGCAGGTGGGGCGCGCCGGGCGAGGTGTACGACACGCCGATGTCCTGATGCTCCCGGGCAAGGAGGACGAGGCGATCTGGCGCTACTTCGCCGATACGGCGTTCCCGCGCGAGACACAGGTGCGCCAGACCCTCTCCACCCTCGCCGACGCGGGACGACCCCTGTCCGTCCCCGCCCTGGAAGCCACGGTGGACCTCCGGCGGACCCGGCTGGAGACCATGCTCAAGGTGCTCGACGTCGACGGGGCGGTCCGACGGGTCAAGGGTGGCTGGACCTCCACGGGCGAGCCCTGGCACTACGACGCCGAGCGATACGCGCGGGTGGCCCGGCAGCGGTCGGCCGAGCAGGAAGCCATGCGCGAGTACGTGCGGACCGACCAGTGCCGTATGGAGTTCCTGCGCCGGCAACTGGACGACCCTGAGGCCACACCGTGCGGCCGTTGCGACAACTGCGCGGGGATCTGGATCACGTCCTCGGTCTCCACCGAGGCGCTGACGGGGGCGGAGAAGGAGCTGGACCGGCCGGGCGTGGAGGTCGAACCACGCCGGATGTGGCCGACCGGGATGCCCGCGCTGGGTATCGACCTCAAGGGCCGTATCCCGGCCAAGGAGCAGTGCTCCACCGGTCGCGCCCTGGGGAGGCTCTCGGACATCGGCTGGGGCAACCGACTGCGCCCGCTGCTCGCGGAGAACGCGCCCGACGGACCGGTTCCCGACGACGTCCTACGGGCCGCTGTGGCCGTCCTGGCCGACTGGGCACGCTCCCCGGGCAGCTGGGCGACGAGCGGACCGGACACCGCCGCGCGGCCCGTGGGCGTGGTCGCCATGCCCTCGGTGACGCGCCCGCTCCTGGTCGCCTCGCTCGCCCAGGGAATCGCCAGCGTCGGGCGCCTGCCCTTCCTGGGCACCCTGACGTACACCGGGGACGGACACTCGGTACGTCGCAGCAACTCCGCGCAACGCCTGAGGGCGCTGTCCGGGGCGTTCACGGTCCCCGAGGAACTGTCCGGAGCCCTGACGGTCGCGTCGGGACCGGTGCTGCTCGTGGACGACCGCACGGACTCAGGGTGGACTCTGGCGGTGGCCGCACGCCTGCTGCGCCGGGCGGGGAGCGGGGAGGTGCTTCCGCTGGTGCTGGCTGCCGCGGGGTGAGGCAGCTGCGGCGGGGCGGGTCGTTTGTGGCGAGCAGCCGTTCGTGGTTGGGAGCCGTTCGCGCCGCCGCCGATGTCTACGGCAGGGCTCGGCAGGCGGCTACTTCCGTGACGTACATGTTCTCGCGCGCGACATGACGGAAGTCCTTGTCGAGAGCCGCCGTGCTGGACAATCAGACGGTGTTGCCTATTCTGAGGCCCTGGGAATAGCTGAGGGATCTGAAACGAACCCGTCTCGGGTGCTCATCCGCGTTTCTCTCCTGTGGTGAGCGTGGGACGGCTCGCGTTGTGGTGGAACGGCCGGAGTAGACCTACGAATTGACCCTCCGTGACGTGTCCCTGATCGAAGTTATCCACAGGCTCAAGCGGAGTATTGGAATCCGCGAGATCGTCGAGACATGACGAACCACAGCGAATCCACGGGGTCCTTCGACAGCCGCGATGTCAACGGCCAGGTCAACGACCACATCAAGGACGGCCCGAGCGACAGCAAGGGTATCGACGAGGGCAAGGGCATCAGCGACAACCTCACCGCGTACGTCGGGCACGGCGGCGCGCAGCAAGTCACTCTCCGTACACCCGCCGAACTGGCGGACGCCCTGCCCTACCTGCTCGGCTACCGCCCCGAAGACAGCATCGTGCTCGTCGCCCTGTACGACAAGAACGGGCGCGGACGCCTCGGCGGGCGGGCACGGCTCGGCATTCCGACGAACCCCCAGGACTGGCCCTCCGCGGCCAAGCAACTGGCGGACGGCCTGGTGACGGGCAGTCGGCGCCGAGGCCGTCAGCCCGAGCAGATGGTGGCCTATGTCTGCCAGGAACCGGCGCCGGGCGAGACCGGCCAGGACGTGATGAACAGGCTGCGCGAGCTGGCCCAGCACCTACGCGTGGAGTGCGGCCTCCTCGACGTACCGGTGATCGAGGCACTCTGCGTCTCCGACGGCCGCTTCTGGTCGTACTGCTGCTCCAGGCCCGACTGCTGCCCGCCCGACGGCGTTGCCATGGGACTGCCGGGCACCTCGGTACTGGCCGCGGCGGCCACGTACGCCGGACTCCAGGTCCGCGGCACTCTGCGCGAGCTGCGGGCGAGGCTGCTGCCGCTGGAGACGGCCGCCGCCCTGGAGCAGGAGAGGGAACTGGACAAGGCCGGTCTGTGCCTGGTCCCCAGGATCCTCGACGACACCAGCCGGGCGAGTGTGGCGGCGGAGACCGTGGAACTGGCCGAGCGAGTCATGCACCGGTTCACCGCGGCGCCCAAGGTGTCGGGCACGCTCCTGGCGGATCTGCACGACGACGAACAGCTCACCCACAAGGAGGCCGCCGCGCTGATCCTCGGTATTCAGGACCGCACGACACGCGACCGTGTGGCGGAGTGGATGGAGGGCGACGAGGCCGCACCCGCCCTACGGCTCTGGCGCGCCCTCGCCCGCCGCTGCGTGGGCTCCTACACGGAACACGCCGCAGCACCGCTCACCCTCGCCGGCTGGGTCGCGTGGTCGACCGGCGACGACCTGGAGGCCCGCGAGGCGCTGGCCATGGCCCTGGGCGCCGACACCGACTATCTCTTCGCCCGCCTTCTGCATCAGGCGGTCAATGAGGGACTGGAGCCGGAGTCGATCCGGCGATGCCTTCGGTCGGAGCGGTCGGAGCGGTCGGAGCGAGTGGATCGGGCTGAGCGGGTGGAACAGGGGATGGGAGAAGCGGGTCGTACCGGCCGCACAGGACGTACGGAGGATGAGTCGGCCAGTGATGCGGAGTGGGCCCGGCAGGAGGCTGCTCCCGACCCCGAAGCACCCCGTCTCACCGTGATTCCGGCGAATTCCGGTGAGCCCTCCGCCCTCCCGTCTGCGGCTCCCGACGTGGCCCTTTCCAAGCGTCGGAGGCGCCCGCGACCTGTCGGCGGTGGCACCAGCCCCTCGCACACCGCAAGCCCGGACGGCCGTACGCCAGGCGCCGACGCGCGGCGGACGTCGGCGTCCCTGAGCCGGACCCGTCCGGGTGCCCCGAGGACACGGACGCGGCTGCGCACAAGGGCGGGTGAGGCCGTCGGAGGCATCCACGCTGGCGCTGACAGCGACCAGCCTGGCAGCGGCGGTTCTGATGCCGAGGAGTGAGGGGGCTCTCCTGAGGTGGGTGACCGGTCGGGTGATGCCGAGGGTTGTCGCTGGCCGGTTTTTCCGCCGACACTCGGGCACGTCGACCCGTAGTGGGCGTGATCTGGGAAAGCCTCGTCCCGATTACCTGAGTGGCGGAACGCCCGGACGCGCGGTGCGTCCCTACTGCCGACCCCGATGCGCGGCCCTCCGCCACCGCCCGCCCAACCCACTCGGTTCTCCAGGGTCACCGAGTCCATCCCACTCGCCCGACTCGCCCGTACCGCCCGCCCTGCCCATCCCGCCCCACGCGCGCCGAGCGCAGAAGAAGCCGCCCATGCCTCCGCCCACCCCGCCCTCGGCCACCGACGACCGCTCTAGCTCCGATCGCCCAAGTCTCCTGAGCCCGGACCACTCACCCTCCACGCACACCGAAGGCAGGTACGGACGCAGGGACGGCCTCGTCACCGCACCACCCCGAGGCCGCGTCCCCGTTGCGCTTCCGGGAAATGACCACCCTCCGCCACGCCCAGGACAACCACGCCAGGCCGCGACCGCTCCGTCGGCGGTGGCACCGGCCGCCACGACCTCTCGCCCGCGCCGCTCCGTCGGCCTGCCGCCCACCCACTGCACCCTGACCTGTGTCAGCCTCCCGGGCCTCGCGGTCTCCACGGAGCACGGCCAACTGATCGGGCACGGCCTGGATGGCTTCTACCGCACAGGCCGACGCTTGTTCTCCCGCTGTGAGGTCCGGGTGGCCGGGAGGGAGCCCCTCGCGGTGCAGGCCCGTATGACCGCGGCCGACACCGCACGCTTCGCGGGAACCTTGCGCGCCTCGCCGGAGCCCGGTCCGGACCCGGACTTGGACCCGGACGTGATCGTCGAACGGGTCTGTCGCGCGGACGGCAGAGAGCGGATCACGCTGCGGAGCGCTGCCCCACGCCCGCTGAGGTTGCCCGTCGACGTGGCGCTCGGGACCGATCTGGCCACCTTGGCAGCCATCGGGTCTGGCACGACCGGACCGGAACTCCTCGCCGGTGTCCGTGGCTCCGGTCTGCGCTGGTCGTCCGCGACCGGGACCTCCTGGGTGGTGGAGGATCCGTCGCCCACCGACGCGCTCGCCTCCGCGAGACTGCTGTGTTGGGAGTTCGAGCTACCGCTCCGTGGGGTTGCGACCGTTGAACAGCGCGTGACGCTGGACGGCGCCGGGCCGGTCCCGGCAGTGGGGCGAGCGGCGACGAGCCCACTGGCCCCGGCGAGGGTGGCGGGGGACGCCCCGAGAGTCGGTCCGCTTCTGAAACCAGCGTGGACGACCTCGAAGCCCTCCCGCTGCGCGATTCCGACCGCCCCTCCGACAGCTATCTCGACTCCGACAGCTATCTCGACACAGGCGCACCCTGGCGCGGCGGACCGGCCCCGGCCGAGACCCTGGACGCCGCCAGAACGGCGCCCAGCCGCTCGCCACCCGGCTGGCTGTGGCACGCTCCGCGCCCTCGCACGCACCCAACTACCGGCCCGGGGCGGCGATCCGGCATGATCCCTGGCCTGCTGCGGGACGCAGGCGGGCACCTGCCGCCCGTCTGCGCCGGCACGGAAGCCACGCTCCTCTTCCCCGCCTTGCTCGCAGAGGCCCGCCGCTGGGGACTGCCCAAGCAGGACACCGAAGAACTGCTGCCGCCAGCTGAGCGGTGTCTGACCTGGCTGCGGACCACAGTCGGCAACGGCATCCACGTGCCCGACCCGCAGCCCGGTGGGCCGGTCCGCTGCGAGACGCAGGCCCACGCCCACCGGGCCGCAATGCTCGGCGCGAACCTGCTCGACGCCTACGGCAGACCCGGCGGGGATGAGCTGCGGCAGTGGGCCCAGCGGCTGCGGACGGCATTCCGCCAGGGATTCTGGATCGATGACCTAGGCGGCGGGTGGCGCGGGCACCCGATGGACGACTCATCCCCGCACCTAGGTGCGACAGTCGCGCATCTGCTCGATAGCGGCCTGCTCGGCGGAGGAGCGCAGGCGCCCGGCCTGCTGGACAAGGTGCAGACGGAACAGGCTGCCCGGTTCCTGGGCAGTCCGCTCATGGACTCCGAGTGGGCACTACGGGGGCTGGGCGCGAAGGAGGCCGGTCACCACCCGTTCGGGCACCGCAGCGGAGCCGTACGCGTTCATCAGACGGCGGTCGCCGGGGCGGGCCCGGCGGTCGCTGAGTACGAGAAGGAGGCGACGTCGCTGGTGGGGGGCCTACTGGCGGCAGCCGCCGTGGTCCTGCTGATATTCACACTCGCCGAGATCTGCCCCGACGCACTGGCCGGGCCGGCACCGCTGAGAACCCTGCGCCGTGCGCCGCTCGGCGGGATCGGCCTCACGGACCTCACCGTGGCCAGCCGCGCCCTTCCCCGCGCGCCTCAGTCGACTCGGTCTCGTCATGTTCGAAGCGGCGGCCGACGGCCTCCAACTGGGGGCGTGATCCCCCATGGCCCGACGCGATCCGGGGACGAAGAGCGGCCGGTGAGAGCCATAATGGGCGGAACAGGCCCGGGCGGCGATGCGGCCGGCGAAGGGCGTGTTTATCGTCAGGCAGACGACTATGATCACGACATGCCCTACGACCCGTCAGCGTTTCCGCCCTTTGCCGTCACCGTGGACCTGGTCGTCCTGACCGTGCGTCGTCACGCTTTGTGCGCGCTGGCGGTGCGCAGGGGCGAGGCGCCGTTCCAGGGGCGGTGGGCGCTGCCTGGCGGTTTCGTACGGGACGACGAGGATCTGTCGCAGGCGGCGGCGCGCGAGCTGTCGGAGGAGACCGGGCTGTGTGTGCACGACCCGGCGGTTCCCGCCACGGACAACGGCGCCCACCTGGAACAGCTCGCCACCTACGGCGACCCCAAGCGGGATCCCCGAATGCGCGTGGTCAGCGTCGCGCACCTCGCCCTCGCCCCCGATCTGCCCGCACCACGCGCGGGCGGCGACGCCAGCAACGCGCGCTGGGCGCCGGTCGAGGAACTGCTGAAGCAGGGCGGCTATGGCCGGGACGGCGAGCCCGTCGCGCCGCTCGCCTTCGATCACGCCCGGATCCTCTCGGACGGGGTCGAGCGGGCCCGGTCGAAGATCGAGTACTCGTCGCTGGCCACGGCGTTCTGCCCGACCGAGTTCACCGTGGGTGAGCTGCGACGGGTGTACGAGGCCGTGTGGGGTGTGGCCCTTGACCCGCGCAACTTCCACCGCAAGGTGACCGGCACGCCCGGGTTCCTGGTCCCGACGGGCGGCACGACCACGCGCCAGGGCGGGCGTCCGGCACAGTTGTTCCGCGCCGGTGGCGCCACGCTGCTCAACCCGCCGATGCTGCGCCCCGAGGTATGAGAAGGCAGCGCCCCGGAGCATGCCCGCCTGCCTGACACAGCGGATCCAGTCGTGCCGTCCTGGCCGGAACTGCCCGAAAAAACGGACATAGCGCGCTATCTTGCTGCGAGTGATCCAGGCGTTCGGACTGACCAGTAATCCCCGCAAGGGCCTTCCGCCCGTCGTCGACGATGTCTCCTTCGAGGCACGGGCGGGCCGGGTCACCGCGCTGCTCGGAGGGGAGGGCGTGGGCAAGACGACAGTGCTCCGGCTGATGCTCGAACTCCAACACGGCCGTGGCGCCACCTACTTCCGAGGCCGCCCCCTGCATCGCATCGACCATCCCTCGCGTGAAGTGGGCGTACTCCTCGGCGATGTGCCCGGCCACCCCGCCCGGACCGTGCGCGGCCATCTGCGGATGCTGTGCGCCGCCGCGGGGGTTCCGGTCCGGCGGGCCGACGAGGTCCTGGAAGTGGTCGGCCTCGTCAGCCTGCGCGACGAACGGCTCGGCACCCTCGCGCGCGGCATGGACCGCCGCCTCGGCCTGGCCTGCGCCCTCCTCCCCGACCCGCACACCCTCGTCCTGGACGAACCCTTCGACGCGCTCTCCGCCCGCGAGAGCAACTGGCTGTACGGCACGCTGCGGGCGCACGCGAGCCAGGGGGGCACGGTCCTGCTGACCGTGACCGACCCGAAGGAAGCCGCCGCCACGGCGGACCAGGTCGTCACCCTGGAGCAGGGCCGGATCGTCGCCGACCAGGAGGCGGCCGACTTCGCCCGCACCCGGCTGCGCCCCCGTGTCGCCGTCCGCAGCCCCCACGCCACCCGTCTCGCCGCCCTCCTAACCAAGGAGGCCCGGACCGCCCACCGCTCCGTCGAGGTGGTACGGGAAGACGGCAACCGGCTCTCCGTGTACGGCAGCACCTGCGCCGACATCGGGGAGACCGCCTTCCGCCACAGCGTCCTCGTCCACCAACTCGCCGACGAGGTGGGCGACATGGGGCCGGGTGCCGGGGCCGGCTCTGACACCGGCGCGGGTATCGGCACGGACTCGCGGCGATCGGGTAGGGAGGAGATCCACAGCGGGTCGGAGCTGCCCGGCGCCCCGGCCGCAAGCGTCTCCAACCTGATCCCAACCGCCACGCCCCGAGGGGCTGTACCGGCCCAGGAAGCGGCGCCGGCCAGGGAAGGCGACGCGGCGGTCCGGGAGACTGTGCCGAGCCACGATGACCACGACATCTCTGACACCGGGGCGCTCCCGACGCACGGTGCCCAGGCTCCAGGCAGGGCGTCCGGCGGCACCGAGGGCGCGGGAGTTCCCCGGCCGACAGGTCGCGTCGATCCCGTGGTCTCCTCCCCCCTCCCGCCCCCCTCCCGCCCCGCCCCCCACCCCCTCCCCTCCACACCCCACCCCACCCCCACCACCCCCCGCTCCCACGACGCGCTCCCCGATCTCCCGCCGCCCATCTCGGTCCGCCCCGCTCCCAGCCCGTTGCGTCCGCTGCGCTACGAGCTGCGTCGGGCGGCGGGAATCGGGACGGGATTTCTCACGGCCGGCGCCGTGCTCGTCGTCTCCGCCCTGACGGCCGTGGTCATGGCCCGGATCGGGCACACGCCGCAGGCCCGGCTGCTGGCCGCCTGGCCGCGTGAGCTGCCGTTGCCGCCCGCGGCGATCGGTGCGGGGCTGCTCGGTGCGCTGGCCTTCGGGGACGAGTTCCGCCACCCCGCGCTGGCGGCGGACCGCGGCACCGTGCCCCGCCGGCTGGGGCTGCTCACGGCCAAGCTCCTCGTCTCCGCCGCCACCGCGCTGTTCCTGGCCGCCCTCACGGTGGGCTGCGACGCCGAAGTGCTGTATCTCGTATACGGACGGGAGGTCGCGCAGGTTCCCGAGGGGTGGCTGTCGCTCGGCGCGAGCTGGTTCGCGCTGGTCGTGGGGTGCGCCTGGGCCGGGGTGCTCGCCGCGGGCATTTTCCGGTCCACCACCGCCGGGCTCGCGGCCGTGGTCGCGGTGCCGGTCGTCGTCGTACCCCTCGTACAGAAGGTCTGGGAGGGACCGTCCGTGCGAACCGCGGCGGGCTTTCCGATGCGGGTGCGCGAGGTGCTCCTGGCGCAGTGGCCCTTCGGCGGGGAGCGGTATCTGGACGCCGCGGCGAAGGTGATCGCCCAACCCGTCGGCAGTGCCCTGACGTTGTCGCTCACCGCGCTGCTCTGCGCGTATCTGCTCACGAGCGTGCGCAGCCGGGTCCGATGACGACCGTGCGAGCCCGTACGGAACCGGGATGCGCACAACTCCCCGCGGAAAGCCCATTTCTTTCCGATAAGGCGTCAATTGCGACGGGGTGAGCGATCACCCTTTCGTGTGCTTTTCACCAAAGCCCTCAAGGGAGTTGGGGACAGCGCCGACAAAGGATCCGTGAGTACCCTTGCGCACACCATGATGACCCCCGCCCGTTCCGCCGACTCTCTCTCCGGTCCGGGCGACCTCAACCGCTACCCCTTCGCGGAGGCTCCCGCCGCCGACCGCGTCGTGGCCCCCGCCTGGGAGGGCGCGGACCCCGAACTGGGCCGGGTGGGCCGGCGTGCCGCGGGCAGCCGCGGACGTGGACTCCACGGCCAACTCGTCCAGCAACTGGGCCAGATGATCGTCTCCGGCGACCTCGGTGCCGACCGCCCGCTCGTGCCCGAGGAGATCGGCCAGCGTTTTGAGGTCTCCCGGACCGTGGTCCGCGAGTCCCTGCGTGTCCTTGAGGCCAAGGGCCTGGTCAGCGCGCGGCCGAACGTCGGCACGCGCGTGCGCCCGGTCAGTGACTGGAACCTCCTGGACCCCGACATCATCGAATGGCGGGCCTTCGGACCGCAGCGCGACGACCAGCGCCGTGAGCTGAGCGAGCTGCGCTGGACGATCGAGCCGCTCGCCGCGCGGCTGGCCGCCGGGCACGGCCGGGAGGACGTGCAGCAGCGCCTCGGCGACATGGTCGAGATCATGGGCCACGCGCTGGCACAGGGCGACGCGCTGACGTTCTCCCGCGCGGATTCCGAGTTCCACTCCCTGCTCATCCAGATCGCCGGCAACCGCATGCTGGAGCACCTCTCCGGGATCGTGTCCGCCGCCCTTCAGGTGTCCGGCGGCCCGATCGCCGGGTGCGAGCGGCCCAACGAGGCCTCGCTGGCGCACCACGCCAGGATCGCCGAGGCGCTCGCCACGGGCGACGGTACGGCCGCCGAGACGGCCATGCGTCAACTGCTCACCGTCCACCCCGAGGTGGAGCGCGTGGTGCCCGCCCCGCGCGAGCACTGACGCGGCTCCGCGCGGACGCCGTGGCCGGAGGTGCGCTTCATCTCCTCGTGGTATCGCCCGATCCTCGTGGTACCGCCCGACCCTTCCTTGAGGCACCACCCGGCCGGGAAGCCGGCTCCCGGGGGCGCCCGCGCGGGCTCCGCCGCGGCGGGGGGGGGGCCGGCGCCCCGGGGGCGGGGGGGGGGACGGGGGGCGTCGCGCGCCGGCGCTCGGGGGGGGGGGGGGGGGGGGTGC
>NZ_JBHYUG010000011.1:123695-147169 GCF_042749375.1 Streptomyces sp. NPDC059477
ATCCCATCGGGACTGCGGGGTCCGACTCCGACTCGGCTCGATGGGCGGAACCGGGCTTCGACGGGACCGAAGGCAGTGGGGGCGCGGTCGAGGTGTCCGGTCCGAGGCGCGGGAGCGCGCGGCACCGAGGCCGAGCGCCGCGCCGGGGCGTACGTCGGTGGCGCTGAGCGCCTCCTGTCCGGCGCGGGTCCCGGACCGCCGGCCCGGGATGCGCGGACCTGGTTCGCCCGGGCTCGGGTCACCGGCCCAGGGTCACCGGCCTCGGGTGTGTCCCGGCCCGCCTTTTCCGGCCTGGGATCGACGTGGAGAGCGACGTAGGCTCGGCCTTGTGCGCGGACCAGCGGACCAGGAGACAGATGCGCGGAGCACGGGCATGCCGGAGGGTGGACGGCCGAGAGACGCCTCATCGGTGGTCTTCTCTGACCGTCTCCGACCCTTCCCGGCCTCCTCTGACCACGTCTGACCGTTTTTAGGCGCTTACGGGGTGTGACTCGGGCCACGCAGATTGGGCGTAACGCTCGCCGTAGCCACGCGATGACCTAAGAGGTGACAGCCGCGGAGGGAATACGGACGCCGTTCATGGCGCTGTGCATCTCCCCGGCCCCCGCCCGCGCCGTCGGCCCATCCCCAAGCCGGCGGTCGGCTCCAGTCCGCTGTGGACGGGGCCGGAAGCCGTTTTCCAACGTTCCGAGAGGTTGTTCGTGTCGGCCAGCACATCCCGTACGCTCCCGCCGGAGATCGCCGAATCCGTCTCTGTCATGGCGCTCATTGAGCGGGGAAAGGCTGAGGGGCAGATCGCCGGCGATGACGTGCGTCGGGCCTTCGAAGCTGACCAGATTCCGGCCACTCAGTGGAAGAACGTACTGCGCAGCCTCAACCAGATCCTCGAGGAAGAGGGTGTGACGCTGATGGTCAGTGCCGCAGAGCCCAAGCGCACCCGCAAGAGCGTCGCAGCGAAGAGTCCGGCCAAGCGCACCGCCACCAAGACGGTCGCGGCCAAGACCGTGACCACCCGGAAGGCGACCGCCACCACGGCCGCCACTCCGGCAGCGCCGGCCGACCCCGCCGTCGATCCCGCCGAGGACGCGGCGCCGTCGGCCAGGAAGGCCGCTGCGAAGAAGACGACGACCGCCAAGAAGGTGGCCGCGAAGAAGGCGACGGCCACCAAGAAGACGGCGGCCAAGAAGACGACCGGCAAGAAGGACGACGCCGAGCAGATCGAGGACGAGGTCCTTGAGGAGGCGAAGGGCACCGGCGCGGAGGAGCCCGAGGGCACCGAGAGCGCGGGTTTCGTGCTCTCCGACGACGACGAGGACGACGCGCCCGCCCAGCAGGTCGCCGCCGCCGGTGCCACCGCCGACCCGGTCAAGGACTACCTCAAGCAGATCGGCAAGGTCCCCCTGCTCAACGCCGAGCAGGAGGTCGAACTGGCCAAGCGCATCGAGGCGGGCCTGTTCGCCGAGGACAAGCTGTCCAACGCCGACAAGCTGGCGCCCAAGCTCAAGCGCGAGCTGGAGATCATCGCCGAGGACGGCCGCCGCGCCAAGAACCACCTCCTGGAGGCCAACCTCCGTCTGGTGGTCTCCCTGGCCAAGCGCTACACCGGCCGCGGCATGCTCTTCCTGGACCTGATCCAGGAGGGCAACCTCGGGCTCATCCGCGCGGTGGAGAAGTTCGACTACACCAAGGGCTACAAGTTCTCGACGTACGCCACCTGGTGGATCCGTCAGGCGATCACCCGCGCGATGGCCGACCAGGCCCGCACCATCCGTATCCCGGTGCACATGGTCGAGGTCATCAACAAGCTCGCGCGCGTGCAGCGCCAGATGCTCCAGGACCTGGGCCGCGAGCCCACCCCGGAGGAGCTGGCCAAGGAACTCGACATGACCCCGGAGAAGGTCATCGAGGTCCAGAAGTACGGCCGCGAGCCCATCTCGCTGCACACCCCGCTCGGTGAGGACGGCGACAGCGAGTTCGGTGACCTGATCGAGGACTCCGAGGCGGTCGTCCCGGCCGACGCGGTCAGCTTCACGCTCCTCCAGGAGCAGTTGCACTCGGTCCTCGACACCCTCTCCGAGCGTGAGGCGGGCGTGGTCTCCATGCGCTTCGGTCTCACCGACGGTCAGCCGAAGACCCTCGACGAGATCGGCAAGGTGTACGGCGTCACCCGCGAGCGCATCCGCCAGATCGAGTCCAAGACCATGTCCAAGCTCCGCCACCCGTCCCGCTCTCAGGTGCTGCGCGACTACCTCGACTAGGTCCCGGGGCATACCGCGGGCGCGGTCCAGGCATCGGCCGGGTCGCGCCGCGCACCGGCCACTATGTCGGCCGCCGCCGGCATAGCGCCGTACGACACGGAAGGCCCGGTTTTCCCCCTGAGGGAACCGGGCCTTCGTGCTGCCCACGCTCACGGCTCACGCGCGCGTGCGCCCCGGCGGGCCGTGAATCACTCTGGGTGTTCCATCCTGTCCCGAGAGTGAGGTAACCGTATGCGTCGTCCTGTTGCCCGGGCGCTGGCCCGGCCGCTGGTGCTGGTGGCCGCCGCGACCGCGATACCGCTGGTCTCCGCCGCCCCCGTGTCCGCCGACAGTGTGGTGATCGGCGGGTTTCCCGTCGAGGTGGCGGACAGCCCCTGGACGGTGGCGGTGTCCAGCCGTGACCGGTTCGGGGGTACGCGCTCGGGGCAGTTCTGCGGCGGTGTCGCCGTCGGTCCCACCACTGTGCTCACCGCCGCCCACTGCATGGACGAGGAGGTGCTGGGGGCGCCACCCGGCCAGGTGGTCGACCTGAAGGTCATCGCGGGCCGTACGGACCTGCGCTCGGCCCAGGGGCAGGAGATCGCCGTCCGTGAGACCTGGGTGAACCCGGCGTACGACGCCGTCAGCAACGCCGGTGACTTCGCTGTGCTGACCCTGGCCGAGCCGCTGGCGCAGAACGCGGCCGTGGGCATGGCGGGCCCGGGGGACGCCGCGTACACGCCGGGTACGGCCGCCACGGTGTACGGCTGGGGGGATGTCACCGGCGCCGGGGACTATGCCACGTCACTGCGGGCCGCGCGGGTGCAGGTGATGGCCGACGCCGAGTGCGAGGACGCCTATCCGGGGGGCGGTGACGGGGCGTACCGCGCGGACAGCATGCTGTGCGCGGGCGAGGAACTGGGCGGGCGGGACGCCTGCCAGGGGGACAGCGGTGGCCCTCTGGTGGCCCAGGGGAGGCTGGTCGGCCTGGTGTCCTGGGGCAGCGGCTGCGGGAGGGCGGGGAACCCGGGCGTGTACACCCGTGTCTCCGACATCGTCCAGCGGCTCGGCTGGGGCACACGGGGCGCGGGAAAGGGCTCCGGAGGCGCCTGACGGCCTCCTGGCCGGGTTATACGGCCATGAGTACGTCGATCGGACGTACGTCCTTCGTCCTTGCGGGCGGGGCGTACGTGCGCGAGGTCCGGTCGGTGGGGGTATCCGCCACGGCCGACCGGTCGGACCTCGGCGGATGACATGTGTGGTGCGTCCAGGACTACGGGCGACCGCCCTCCTGTGAGAGTCGGTCGCCCGAGGGCCGGCTGACGCTGGCCAAGGCTCGTCGTGGACGCTAGATCGTCAGCGCTCCTCTTCGGTGGCGCTGGCGGGAACGGACGTAAGCCGCTCCGTCTCGTCCTGTATCTCAGCGGCGATCTTCTTGAGTTCCGGCTCGAACTTGCGGCCGTGGTGGCCGCAGAAGAGCAAGTCTCCGCCGCTCAGCAGGACGACGCGCAGGTATGCCTGGGCGCCGCAGCGGTCGCAGCGATCGGCGGCCGTCAGCGGGCTCGCGGGGGTCAGAACAGTAGTCACGTCGCCTCTTCTCTAGCTCGACGAGCTGTCGTACCAGGGTCAACATCCAACCAGCCCGAAAACGTTCCCGCTCGTGGCTTCTCTGCGAAAAAATCTTCCGGGGCGGCCGTTTGCTGCCGGTTTGGCGGCGAATGTGCCGTATTGCGTGGTGCTCGTGTCGTACGGTTTCGCGCTGTCGGTCAGTGGTCGGTCCTCCCGGCGGGTTGCCGGTTTGTTCATGAGGACGTGCCCGGAGCCTAAATGGTTCATGCCTCGAAGGGAACGTGATATGTACTTCACTCCATCGAGGGATCGAACACGTATGCGACTCTGGACTAGTCTGGGATCAGACGAGGGTGGCGTTACAACGGCTCTATCTGGCCTCGGTACCCTCTGAGCGGCAACAGAAGCCGCGCCCATACCCACTTGGGCATCACTTGAAATTCAGCGAGGAGCGAACCGCGTGACCGCCGAGACGTCCGTGCCGTCCACTGCGCTGCTGGCAGGAGCAGACCGGGACGGTTCCAACTACACCGCGCGGCACCTGCTCGTCCTCGAAGGGCTTGAGGCCGTACGCAAGCGCCCTGGCATGTACATCGGCTCCACCGACAGCCGTGGCCTGATGCACTGCCTGTGGGAGATCATCGACAACTCGGTGGACGAGGCCCTCGGTGGCTACTGCGACCACATCGATGTGATCCTGCACGACGACGGCTCCGTGGAGGTCCGCGACAACGGGCGGGGCATCCCGGTCGACGTGGAGCCCAAGACCGGCCTCTCGGGTATCGAGGTCGTGATGACCAAGCTGCACGCGGGCGGCAAGTTCGGCGGCGGCTCCTATGCGGCCTCCGGCGGTCTGCACGGCGTCGGCGCCTCGGTCGTGAACGCGCTGTCCGCGCGGCTGGACGTCGAGGTCGACCGCAACGGCCACACCCACGCCGTCAGCTTCCGGCGCGGTGTCCCCGGCGTCTTCGCCGCCATGGGGCCGGACGCCAAGTTCGAGGCCAAGGGCGGCCTGCGCAAGACCAAGAAGGTTCCCAAGGCACGCACGGGCGCGCGCGTGCGCTACTGGGCGGACCGCCAGATCTTCCTCAAGGACGCCAGGCTCTCCCTGGACGACCTGCACCAGCGCGCGCGGCAGACGGCCTTCCTGGTGCCCGGCCTGACCATCGTCGTACGGGACGAGTTCGGCCTCGGCGCGGGCGGCAGCAAGGGTGAAGAGTCGTTCCGCTTCGACGGCGGCATCAGCGAGTTCTGCGAGTACCTGGCCACCGACAAGGCGGTGTGCGACGTACTGCGCCTCACCGGCCAGGGCACCTTCAAGGAGACCGTTCCGGTCCTGGACGAGCACGGGCAGATGACGCCCACCCAGGTCCTTCGCGAGCTGGACGTGGATGTCGCTCTGCGCTGGGGCACGGGCTACGACACCACCCTGAAGTCCTTCGTGAACATCATCGCCACCCCCAAGGGCGGCACCCATGTCGCGGGCTTCGAGTCGGCCGTCACCAGCACCATGAACGAGGTGCTGCGGGCCAAGAAGCTGCTGCGGGTCGCCGAGGACGACATCGTCAAGGACGACGCCCTGGAGGGCCTGACCGCCGTCGTCACCGTCCGTCTGGCCGAGCCCCAGTTCGAGGGGCAGACCAAGGAGGTCCTCGGTACCTCGGCGGCCCGGCGGATCGTGAACACCGTGATCGCCAAGGAACTCAAGGCGTTCCTGACGTCCGCCAAGCGGGACGCCGCGGCGCAGGCCCGGGTGGTGCTGGAGAAGGCGGTGGCTGCCGCGCGCACGCGTATCGCCGCCCGCCAGCACAAGGACGCGCAGCGCCGCAAGACGGCCCTTGAGTCGTCCTCCCTGCCTGCCAAGCTCGCCGACTGCCGCAGCGACGACGTGGACCGCAGCGAGCTGTTCATCGTCGAGGGAGATTCCGCGCTCGGCACGGCCAAGCTCGCCCGGAACTCCGAGTTCCAGGCGCTGCTGCCGATCCGCGGCAAGATCCTCAACGTTCAGAAGTCGTCCGTGACCGACATGCTCAAGAACGCCGAGTGCGGCGCGATCATTCAGGTCATAGGAGCCGGATCCGGACGTACGTTCGATATCGACGCGGCGCGGTACGGCAAGATCATCATGATGACCGACGCCGATGTGGACGGCTCTCACATCCGGACGCTGCTGCTGACGCTGTTCCACCGGTACATGCGGCCCATGGTGGAGGCCGGCCGGGTGTTCGCCGCGGTGCCGCCGCTGCACCGGGTGGAGCTGACCCAGCCCAAGAAGGGCCAGGACAAGTACGTCTATACGTACTCCGACCGTGAGCTGCGCGAGAAGCTCATGGAGTTCCAGAGCAAGGGCGTCCGGTACAAGGACTCCATCCAGCGCTACAAGGGTCTGGGCGAGATGGATGCCGACCAGCTGGCCGAGACCACGATGGATCCGCGCCACCGCACCCTGCGCCGGATCAACCTCTCCGATCTGGAGGGGGCCGAGGGTGTCTTCGACCTGCTGATGGGCAATGACGTGGCCCCGCGGAAGGAATTCATCTCCAGCTCGGCGGCGACGTTGGATCGGTCGCGGATCGACGCGTAGGCGCTGGCCGCTGGCCGCTGGCCGCTGGGGCTTGGCTCGGGGCTGGGCTGGCTGAGCTGGGCTTCGGGCGGTTTCCTTTGCTCGGTGCTCGGTGCTCGGTGCTCGGTGCTCGGTGCTCGGTGCTCGGTGCTCGGTGCCTAGGCCGGGGGCCGGGCGTCGTGTCGGGTTCTGGTTGCGGAGGGCCTTGACTTGGCGGGGCCCATGGTGGGTGGTCTGTGCCGACGGGGGCGGCTGGGCCTCGGGCCCGGCGTAGGTCGGACCGGGTTGTCGGCCAGCGCTCCGGCGTAGGCCGGACCTGGGCTGCCGTCCTGGCCTCCATGGACTTACACACCCAAGTGTTCGGTGGGGCGGTGGCCTTGGCAGCTCAGTGCCGCCCTCCGCTTCTCCACCCGTGGGTGGAGGGTGGGGGACCGCCGGGTTCCACCCATGATCCACCCGGGCTCCGATCTCCCGGACCGCGGATTTCCGTAGCGTCGAAGGCGTCGGCGGTGCTCGCCGTCGGCATCGACTTTCCGCTCACGGAGGCACGCGATGACCGGGCTCGTGGATGTAGTGGTGATCGTGGCCGTTGCCGTTCTGGTGATCACGCGGCAGACGCGGCCACAGCGGATCGACCACGCCCGGCGGTGGTGGCTGGTGCCCGCCGTCCTGGTGTTCTTCTCCCTGAGGGATCCCGGAGTCATAGATGCCCGGCACCACACCGAGGCGGTGGTGCTGCTGGCGGCCGAGCTGCTCGTCGGGGTGGCGATCGGTGTCGGCTGGGCGTGGACCACCCGCATATGGGCGGATCCGGACGGCTCGGTGTGGGGCAAGAGCACGAAGGCAAGCCTGGGTGTCTGGATCGCCGGCATCGCGGTGCGCCTGGGACTCTTCGGACTGGGGGCCGCCCTCGGCGTGCACCAGGGCACGCCCGCGCTGCTCCTCGCTCTCGCGGCCACGCTGCTGGTCCGTGCCGGGATCCTCAAGTTCCGGGCCCAGTCCCTGACCTCGGCATACGGCGGCGGCTCGGCGTACGGTGACGACGTGCCCCGCGCCGCGAGGAAGGAGCGCGCGTGACGGACGACGTCTGGACACGCTGGCCCACTCGGGAAGCGCTCTCGCGAGAGGGCGTCTCCCGACCGCGGCGGATGCTGGCCTGGGCCGTGCGGCTGTTGGTCGCGGGAGTGCTGCTGTGGGGCGTCTTCGACAACCGGCCGGTGCAGGGCTGGGCCGCGGTCGGGGTCGTGGGCGGCATCCTTCTGACGGGTGCCATGGCCTGGGCGTTCTTCCGGACCACTCACCGGCACCAGCTATGGCCGGCGATGGGCGTCGCCGCTGTCCTGCTGGCGCTGGCGTTCGTGGCTCAGGCCGAGGAGTTCCGGCTGGCGGCCGTGGTGATGTGCTGCGGTATCGCGATCTCGGCCCTGGAGCGGCTGCCTCTCGTGGCGGCGGTACCGGTGTCCGTGGTCTCCCTGTCGGTGTTCGCCGTGGTCGATGACGACGCCTGGTTCACGACGGCCGTCACGATCGCGGGCATGTCGCTGGCCGGGTATGTGCTGCGGCTGGACGCCGAGGCCCGTGCCAGTGCCCAACGGCTCCTCGCGCAGGAGCGGGCGGCGCGGGCCGCGGAGGCCGAGTCGGCGGCGCTCGCGGAGCGGAGCAGGATCGCCCGGGAGATCCATGACGTGCTGGCCCACAGCCTCTCGGCGCAGCTGGTGCATCTGGAGGCGGCACGGCTGCTGATCGAGGGCGGGGCGGACCGGGGAAAAATCCTCGACCGGGTCGTGGCGGCGCGGAGAATGGCTCGTGAGGGCCTCGCCGAGACGAGACAGGCGCTCTCCGCGCTGCGGGGTGAGCTGACCCCGCTGGAGGAGTTCCTGACCGTGCTCGTCGGTATGGACGAGGGCACCGAGGTCACCGTTACGGGTGAGCGCAGACCGCTGGGGGCCGAAGCGTCCCAGGCCGTGCGCCGGGTCGCGCAGGAGGCGCTGACGAACGTGCGCAAGCACGCGTCGGGGGCGAAGGTGCGGATGTCCCTGGACTACGGCGAGCGGGAGGTGACGCTCCAGGTGCGGGACTCGGGCGGTTCGCCGGGTGAGCTGTCCGACTCCGGGGCCGGATACGGTCTGCTGGGTATGCGGGAGCGGGCAGAACTGCTGGGTGGTTCGCTGCGGGCGGGGCCGGAAGGGGAGGGGTTCGCGGTGACACTGAAGGTTCCGGGATGAACAAGGGAGGGCCGCCCCTCGCGCGAGTGGTCGTGGCGGACGACCAGACCGTGGTGCGGGAGGGCATCGTGATGCTGCTGGGCCTGCTGCCCGGCATCGAGGTCGTGGGAGCGGCGGCGGACGGGGACGAGGCGGTGCGGCTGGTCGCCGAACTGGACCCGGACGTGGTGCTGATGGACCTGCGGATGCCCCGCTGCGACGGCGTGGAGGCGACTCGGCGGATCCGGGCGGAGTATCCGCGGACGCAGATCGTGGTGCTGACGACGTTCGACGACGACGAGTCGCTCTTCCCGGCGCTCATGGCGGGGGCCCGCGGCTATCTCACCAAGGACGCGGGCGGCGACGAGATCGTCCGGGCCGTGGAGAACGTGATGTCGGGGGACGCGGGACTCTCGCCCGCCATCCAGCGTCGGCTGCTGGAGTGGTTGTCCGAGCCGCGGCCCGAGGCCGCGGTGCCGGATTCGAGCGAGTCGCCGGACGGACTCACCGCGCGGGAGACCGAGGTGCTGGTGCTGATCGCCGACGGTCTGAGCAACCACGACATCGCCCGGCGGCTGACTGTCTCCGTCGCCACGGTGAAGACACACATCAACAACCTCTTCGCCAAGACGGGGATGAGGGACCGGGCACAGGCGGTGCGTTACGCCTACCGGAAGGGGCTGGTGCGGCCACCGAGGGGGTGAATCACCTGAAGGGGTGAAGAGTGCGGGGAAGAAGGGCGGGGGATCTTCCCGTTCTGTCCATCCTTGGCCATGCATTCAAGCAAGGACCGTCCCCTCGTGGGCGGGGATGGTCACGGAAGCCCGGAGCAGAGCCACCAGGACGCGGAACCTACGTTCACCGAGGCGTCCAGGACGGCCGGATACAACGATCCGTGGTACGACGCGCTTGCCTCGGGTTGGGGCGAGGCGGAGACCGGCATGCCGGCGGCGCCGTCCGTTCCGGCGGCGCGGCGGGACGGCGGGGACGGGGCGGCGGGAGCCGCCGAGGTGTATCTGGAGGTCCAGCGCAGCGAGGCTTTCCGTGAGGTACGCAGCAGGTACCGAAGGTTCGTGGTGCCGGCGGTGATCGGATTTCTCGCCTGGTATGTGGCGTACGTGGTGATGGCTACGGCGGCGCCGGGGCTGATGGCGCGGCCGGTGGTGGGGGCCGTGAACGTGGCGATGGTGGCCGGGCTGGGTCAGTTCCTGACGACTTTCCTGCTCACCTGGGCGTATGCCCGCCATGCACGGCTGCGCCGGGACCGTGCCGCGCTCGAACTGCGCTGGGACACACAGGAGCTGACGAGAAGTGTCCGGGGCGGTGTGCTGTGACGGACGACCATCAGACGCTCGCCCTGGTCCTGTTCAGCGTCTTCGTGGCGGTGACGCTGGGGATCACGACGTGGGTGAGCCGTAACCGGCGGGGTTCGGCGGAGGAGTTCTATGCGGGCGGGCGGCTGTTCTCACCCATGGAGAATGGTTTTGCCATCGCGGGCGACTACATGTCCGCCGCGTCCTTCCTCGGCATCTCCGGTCTGATCGCGCTGTTCGGCTACGACGGGCTGCTGTACTCGGTGGGCTTCCTGGTGGCGTGGCTGCTGGTGCTGTTCCTGGTCGCCGAACTGGTGCGGAACTGCGGGAGGTTCACGCTCGCCGACGTGGTGGCCGCGCGGATGCGGGAGCGGCCGGTGCGGATCGCGGCGGGAACTTCCTCGGTCACGGTGTCCGTTCTCTATCTGGTGGCGCAGATGGTGGGTGCGGGCAGCCTGGTCGCGCTGCTGCTGGGCGGGACCGGCGAGGCGGCGCGGTCCTGGACGGTCGTCGCCGTGGGCGCGCTGATGGTGATCTATGTGTCGTGGGGAGGGATGCGGGCCACTACGTGGATTCAGATCGTGAAAGCGGTTCTGCTCATAGGCGGGGCCATCGCCATGACGGTGCTCGTCCTGGTGCGCTTCCACGGGGACTTCGACCAGTTGCTGCGCACCGCGGCGGAGCGCAGCGGACACGGTGACGCCTTTCTGGCGCCGGGACTGAAGTACGGCGGGGACTGGATCGCGCGGTTCGACTTCATCAGCCTCGGGCTCGCGCTGGTGCTGGGCACGGCCGGGCTGCCGCACATCCTGTCCCGGTTCTACACGGTGCCCACCGCGCGGGCGGCCCGGCGGTCGGTGGTGTGGTCGATCGGGCTGATCGGCGGCTTCTATCTGATGACGATCGTCCTCGGCTTCGGGGCGGCGGCCATCGTGGGGTCCGGCGAGGTGCGCGACTCCAACGCGGCAGGGAACACGGCGGTTCCGCTGCTGGCACTCGATCTGGGCGGCGGTGCGGGCTCCACGGGAGGAACGGTTCTCTTCGCGGTCGTCGCCGCCATCGCCTTCGCCACGATCCTCGCGGTCGTCGCCGGTATCACCCTGGCGTCGTCGGCGTCCGTGGCCCACGACCTGTACGCGTCGCTGCGGCGCGGACGGGCCGAGCCGCGCAGCGAGGTGGCCGTGGCCCGGGTGGCGGCGGTCGGTATCGGGATTGTCGCGATCGGGCTCGGGCTGCTCGCCCGTGACCTCAACGTGGCCTTCCTCGTGGGGCTCGCTTTCGCCGTGGCGGCGTCGGCGAATCTGCCGGTGCTGATGTACTCGCTGTTCTGGCCGGGCTTCACCACCCGCGGGGCGGTCTGGTCGGTGTACGGCGGGCTGGTCCCGGCCATGGTGCTCGTGCTGCTGTCGCCGGTGGTGTCGGGTGGCCCCGCCTCGCTGTTCCCCGGCGTCGACTTCCAGTACTTCCCGCTGGAGAACCCCGGTCTGGTCTCCATCCCGCTGGGCTTTCTCGCGGGCTGGCTCGGCACGGTCACCTCTCGCGAGGAGCCGGACGCGGCCAAGCACGCGGAGACCGAGGTGCGCTCGCTGACGGGAGCGGGAGCGGCGTAGCGACGGACGGCACCCTCACCTTCGTAGGCGATGAACGTTGTGTCTGTCGCCGTACGGCCCGGGGTGTGGGAGGGAGGGCTTGGTCGAGGGGGGCCTGTGAGGGTCAGCCGCGGGTCGCCCACGCGTAGCGGTGTTCGGGGCGGCCCGCGTCGCCGTATCTGAGGGTCAGGGTGGCGCGTCCGGTGCGTTCCAGGAGCTTCAGATAGCGCTGGGCGGTCTGGCGGCTGACGCCGGTGCGTTCGGCGATCTCCTGGGCGGAGAGGGGGCCTTCGGCGGCGAGGAGGCACTGGCGGACCAGTTCGGCGGTGGTGGGGGAGTGGCCTTTGGGGAGGTCGGGTTCCGAGGTCGCGGAGAGGGCGCCGAAGATGCGGTCGACCTGGGCCTGTTCGGCCTCGCCGCCGCCATCGAGGGTGCGGCGCAGCTCCGCGTACGCCTCCAGCTTGGCGCGCAGGCCCGCGAAGGCGAACGGCTTGACCAGGTACTGGAGCGCGCCGTGCCGCATCGCCTCCTGGACCGTGGACACGTCCCGTGCCGCCGTCACCATGATCACGTCGGTCCGGTGGCCGCGGCGGCGCATCTCGCGCACCACCGCGAGCCCGGTGTCGTCGGGGAGGTAGTGGTCCAGGAGGACCAGATCGAGCCGTGGGTGGGCCTCCATCTGGTGCAGGGCCTCGGCCGCGCTGTGGGCCTCGCCGACCACCTGGAAGCCGGGCACCTTCCCGACGTACGCGGCATTGACCCGCGCGACCCTGATGTCGTCGTCCACGACCAGGACCTCGATCATCGCGACTCCTTCTCGGCGGCCACCGGCACGGCGGTCTGGGTGGCGACCGGTACGGCGGTCGTCCGGGCGGTGGTCGGCACGGGGGTGCGGGCGGTGCCCGGCGTGGTGGTGAGGGTCTGCTCGGGCTCGTCCAGGGCCTCGGGCAGAACGACCGTGAACTCCGTGCCGCCGCCGTCCGCCTCGGTGACGCTCGCGGTGCCGCCCTGCCGCTCGGCCAGCCGGCGGACCATGGACAGACCGATGCCGCGTTCACGGTGGGCGGGCGGCTGCTTGGTCGACCAGCCCTCCTGGAAGATCAACTCCCGGTGCTCCGCGGGAATTCCCGGACCCGAGTCGCGGACCGTGAGGACGACGGTGCGGCCCTCGGTGACCAATTCGACCTCCACGCGCGCGTGCGGTGTGCCCGCGGTGGCGTCCAGGGCGTTGTCCACCAGGTTGCCGACGACGGTCACCAGGCCCCTCGGGTCGATCAGCCGGTCCGGGAGCGCGGTGCGGTCCGAGATGCCGAGGGCGACGCCGCGTTCGGCGGCGACCGTGGCCTTGCCGACCAGCAGCGCCGACAGCAGGGGGTCCCGTACCTTCTCGGCCACCTGCTCCGAGGTGGCCCGGTGCCCGCCGACCACCTCGCCGATGAACTCCATGGCGTCGTCGTACATCTCCAGTTCGAGCAGCCCGAGCATGGTGTGCATACGGTTGGCGTGCTCATGGTCCTGGGCGCGCAGGGCGTCGATCAGGCCGCGCGTGGAGTCGAGTTCCCGGCCGAGCTGCTCCAGTTCGGTCCGGTCGCGCAGGGTGGTGACCGCGCCGCCGTCGTCCGTGGGCATGCGGTTGGTGACCAGGACCCGCTGGCCACGGACGGTGAGCAGATCGGTTCCGGTCACCCGGCCCGCAAGGACGTCGGCGGTGCGGCCCGTGCCGAGTGCGTCGTCCGGGGTGCGGCCGACGGCCTCGTCGCCGATGCCGAGCAACCGCTGCGCCTCGTCGTTCAGGAGCCGGATACGGCCCGAGCGGTCCAGGGCGATCACGCCCTCACGGATGCCGTGCAGCATCGCCTCGCGTTCCGCCAGCAGTCCCGAGATGTCCGAGAACGCCAGGTCACGGGTCTGCCGCTGGACCCGGCGGGAGATCAGCCAGGCGGCCAGCGCACCGACTGCCAGAGCGCCGCCCGCGTACGCGAGGAGCCCCGGGATCGCGTGGATCAGCCGCGCCCGCACGCTGTCGTAGGCGATCCCGACCGACACCGCGCCCACGATCGTGCCGTTCTCGTCCCTCAGCGGCACCTTGCCGCGCGCGGAGCGGCCCAGGGTGCCCTCGTCGATCTCCATGACCTCCTGGCCCGCCAGCGCCTCGCTGGGGTCCGTCGACACGACGTGGCCGATCTCCGCCGGGTCGGTGTGCGACCAGCGCACGCCTCGCCGGTCCATCACCACGACGTACTCCGCCTTGGTCGCCTTCCGGATCCGCTCCGCCTCCTGCTGCACGGGGCCGTCGGCCGTCGGGGGCGTGCTCAGGACCTCGTCGGCGAGCTGTGGCTGGGTGGCGGTGGTCTGGGCGATCGCCAGGGCGCGGCGCATCGCCTGGTCGTCCAGCTGGTCACTGAGCGGCGCGAGGAACAGTCCGGTCGCGAGCACCGCGACCCCCGCGGCGATCGCCACCTGCATCAGCAGCACCTGCGAGAACACCCGGCGCGGGAGTCCCAGGCGCATGCGACGGGCGGGGGGAGTGGGGCTCATGGCCATGACGGTACGTCGCGATTTGGGCGAAGGCGTAGGGCGTGGGCCACGTCTGTGAGGTGGAGGTGGGGCGGCAGGGGGCGGAGGGGGTGGATATGGGTGTCCGGGGGTGGGGTGCGTTGTGGGTGGGGCTTGTGGGGTGGCGGTGTGTGGTGCTGCTTGGTCGGGGGAGTGGGCGACACGCGGAAAGAGGGTGGAACGGGGGGCCCGCGCGGGCGTGGCCCGGCTACGGCGTACTGCGCGGGGTCCGTGTCTTGGGGATCCCGCGCGTGGAGTCCTCGTACGGCAGTCCCCGTCGCGCGGGACACCGGCTGGGCGGCATCGTGCTGCTAGGGCGACGACCTTGCCGGACACGGGACACCGGACCCAGGCGGCCCTTGGACCCCGGGCCCGGGACACCGCACAAGGCGCCCCAGGCGCCCTGAGGGCCCCGGTGGAGGTCACCCCGCCAGTGTCGCCGCCGCCAGTTCCCGTACCGACACCACATCCATGCGGGCCGGTGCGCCCAGGGCCGACGTGCCGCAGCTTTCCTCGCGGGGTGGGAGGGACGCGCCCTGGGCGACGACGACGCGCCAGAGGCGGCCGTCCTGGTGGGCGACGGTGACGTCCCAGCGGGGCGCGGTGCCGGTGGTGGCGACGATGCTCAGCGCGTCTGCCGTGTACTCGCGCGCGGCGGTCCGTACGGCCAGTTCGGCGGCCTGGCCGGGCCGTTCCCAGGCCGAGCAGCCCCGGCAGCCCTCCACGACCACACGGCCCTCCTGGGCGCCCTGGAGGACCTCCTTGATCGTGTGGGCCTCCGCGCGGCCGTAGGCGTAGCCGTACGGCAGGATCAGCACGGTCGGCGAGAAGCGGTGGCCACCCAGATGGGTGACCTCCCAGACGCCCGGCACGCCGGAGACGGTCAGTTCGGTGGCGAGCGGGCGGCCGAGCAGGGCGCAGCAGCGGTCGCGCTTGCCGTTGGTGCAGACGAGGGCGAGCGGGTCCCCCTCGTGCGGCTGTCCCCGGAGCGCGGTGTCGAAGGTGCGGTGGTCGCCCCGGCCGAGCGCGGCGAAGTCGAGGTCGAGGTCGAGGAGCCGGCGCGGGTCGGTGGTGGTGGCGCTGCGCAGCCATACGCCGCCCGGCACTGTGTGGGCGGCGTACACCTGGCGTTCCGTGGCGGTGCCACAGTCGGCGTGGCGACCGGGGCGCCGGATGAGCGCGACGCGTACGCCCGTGCCCTCGGCGGCGGCCTCCAGCGCGCGTCCCACGGCGGGGTCCAGGTGGCTGGCGGTGAGCGCGCGGGCGCCCCAGGGGCCCGGTTGCTCCAGCAGCAGCCACGTTCTCGCCGTGGCCGCGGTGCCGGAGACGGGCTCGTCGAGGTCCCGGGAGACGGTCGCGCACGCACTCACAGAGGTGAGCCTAACCTGACTTTGTCAAAGGCGACTTCCGGCCGAGTCGCGGCTACTCGGGCAGCGGCTGGGGTGGTCGAGGGCCTACGTACTGGCCTTCTGGTCGCATCCGCAAAGGGCGCTCGGTGTACTCCTCCAGGGCGTGCGCGATCCAGCCCGCGGTGCGTGCGACGGCGAAGACGGTCTCGCCCGCGTTGGCGGGCATGCCGCAGGACACCGTCAGTGCCGCGAGGGCCAGGTCGACGTTGGCGTGCAGCGCGGTGTGGCGCGCGGTGGTGTCCACGATGTCGCGGGCGGCGGCGAGTGCGGGCCCGGCGTGGGGGAGTTCCGCGAGGCGTGCGAAGAGGGCATGCGCGCGGGGGTCCTCGCCCGAGTAGAGCCGGTGGCCGAGGCCCGGGATACGGCGACCCGCCCGCAACTCGCCAGCGATCACGGGGCCCGCGTCCCCCTGTTCGAGCACCTGCTCGATCAGCCGGTGGGCGAGCCCGCTCGCCGCGCCGTGCAAGGGGCCTTCCAGTACGCCCAGGCCCGCCGATACGGCCGCGTAGGCGTGCGCGCGGGCCGAGGCGGCGACCCGCACCGCGAGGGTCGAGGCGGCGAGGTCGTGATCGACCAGCAGGCCGAGCGCGGTGTCCAGGACGTCCAGCGACGCC
This sequence comes from Streptomyces sp. NPDC059477, assembly GCF_042749375.1. Classification (NCBI taxonomy): domain Bacteria; kingdom Bacillati; phylum Actinomycetota; class Actinomycetes; order Kitasatosporales; family Streptomycetaceae; genus Streptomyces; species Streptomyces sp. NPDC059477. Next base: position 139,750 of record NZ_JBHYUG010000011.1, read on the forward strand.
TCGTCGGCCTCGCGCGGGGTCAGCCTGCCCCATAGGCGGTGGGCGAGGGGGCCGTCCTCCTTGGGTGCGTACAACACCGGCGGCAGGGCGCCCACCAGGGTCGGGATGAGGGTCCGCGCGGCGCCGAGGACGGCCTCCTCCGACAGATCGAAGCGCAGCGGGTCCGCCGTCGCGGCGGCGACGGCGGCGACCCGGAGCCGGTCGGTCGGGTCCGTGTGCTCGGGCAAAGCGCTGACCGCGCGGCGGGCGATCTCGACCGAGGGGTCGGGTGCGGTGAACGTGATCCCGGCGTTCAGCCGCCCGGTCCACAGCCACTCGGCGATCTCCTCGTAGGAGTGGCGCGCGGCCAGCTCTACCGCGTCGACGCCCCGGAAGTAGTACTGGTCCTTCTCGATCAGGGTGATCCGGGTCCGCACCGACAACTCGCCGCCCGACGCCGGACTTCCCGCGCTCTCCCGTCTGTTGCGCCGTGCCAGCGCTTCGACCTCCCTCGCGTCGAAGGTGCTGCCCCGGCCGCCCGGGACCCGGCGGCTGCCGAGCTGGCCGCGGCTGACGTACGCGTAGACGGTCTCGGGCTTCACACCGAGCAGTTCGGCGGCCTCTTTGGTGCTCAGGCGCCGTTCGGGGTGGCTGGAGCCGGGTGCTTGATCGGGCATGGGCGTCACCGTAGCCGCAGCGGGTGAATATTGATTCAATCAATATTGACAGAGATTGAGTCAATCATGGACAGTCGAATCAAGTTAAGGGAGGTCATCATGTCCGTCAACAGGTCCACCGTCACCCTTGTCGAGGCGCCCAGGGGACTCGCCGGTGTCGTCGTCGCCGACACCGAGATCGGGGACGTACGAGGGCGCGAAGGCTTCTACCACTACCGCCAGTACTCGGCCGTCGACCTCGCGCGCACCCGCAGCTTCGAGGACGTCTGGCATCTCCTCGTCCACGGCGAACTGCCGGACACCGCGCGGAGCGCCGCCTTCGCCGCCGAGACGGCAGCCCTGCGGCGGCTGCCGGACGAAGTGGCCGCCGCGCTCCCCGCCATCGCCGCGGTCGGCCGGGATTCCGGCCCGCTCGCCGGAATGCGCACCGCGTTGTCCCTGCTGGGCGCGGCGCGGGGGTTCCGTCCGGTGTACGACATCGACGCGGAGCGGCGCCGCGCGGACACCGTCGTGGCGGCGGCTGCCGTACCCACGCTGCTGGCGGCGCTGTACCGACTGGGCCGGGGACTCGATCCCGTCGAGCCACGTGAGGATCTGTCGTACGCGGCCAACTACCTGTACATGGTGACCGGGAGGGTGCCGGACGGGCGACGGGCGCGGGCGGTCGAGCAATACTTGATCTCAACCATTGACCACGGATTCAATGCGTCAACCTTCACCGCCCGGGTCATCGCCTCCACCGGCGCCGATGTCGCCGCGTGTCTCGTCGGAGCCGTGGGTGCCCTCTCCGGCCCGCTGCACGGCGGAGCACCAAGCCGCGCCCTGGACACGCTCGACGCCATCGGTACACCCGACCGCATCGATCCCTGGATCCGCGAACGGGTCCTCGCCGGGGAACGCATCATGGGGTTCGGGCACGCCGTCTACCGCACGGAGGACCCACGGTCCCGGATGCTCCGGGAGGTCGCGCGGAGCTTCGGCGGGCCGCGGGTGGAGTTCGCCGTCGAGGTGGAGCGGCGGGTCGAGGCGATCCTGGCGGAGCTGAAGCCGGGGCGTGAGCTGCACACCAATGTGGAGTTCTACGCGGGCGTGGTGATGGAACTCTGCGGGCTGCCCAGGGAGATGTTCACCCCGACCTTCGCTGCCGCGCGGGTGGTCGGCTGGAGCGCCAACATCCTGGAGCAGGCGCGGGACTCGAAGATCATCCGACCGGTGGCGCGGTATGTGGGGCCGGAGGCGCCGGTTGCGGTGCCGGTCCCGCCGGGGGTGTGACGCGGAGAGCGGGCCGGTGGAGGTGTGGCGCCGGAGATGTGACGCCGTGGGCGTGGCGGTGGAGGGGTGGCGTTGTGGGCGTGACGGTGGGAATGTGACGGCCGAGAAAGACGCGACCATCGAGACGGCCGAGGATTGTTGAGGTCGGGTTCCCGAGCTGCAAGGATGCCCACGCGCACCGCGCGGCAGCGTGGGAGGGCGTGCTTTTGTCCCTTGATACGGGCCTTGAGAACAGGAAATCACCAGTGAGTCAGATCATCCGCCGCCTGGGCGTGTCTCCGCGCCTGAGGGGCAGCACCAACGGGGCCACCTGCCCCGACATCTTCGAACTGGCAGACGGAAACTTCGCCGTCATCGGTACAGATGTCACTGACTCACTGGACTCACAACTACCGGCGGACGCCGGCCGTGCGGACTACGAGCGCATCGTCGTGATCACCAGGGAGACCCTGGTGAAGGCGAAGGCGGACATCCCCGACGCCTGAGACCGCTCGCCGCACCACAAGGCGTCGGCCCAGCAGGAATCCCGCCCCCCCTCGGCAGGAATCCCACCCTTGCGTGGCCCGGCGCCTTTCCCCTGCCACGTCCGCGCGGCTGCTACCCCTCCTCGCCCGGCGGCATCCCCACCACCCACCACTCCTCGTCCGCGTCGTCCAGTGCCCGCAGCAAGTCGTCGACGATCTGCCCGAGTTCGGCCTCGTCGGTGTCGGTGATGCTCGCGCGCTGCTGCCGGCCCGCCTTCCAGTACTCGCGGACGACCGGGTTCTGAAGCATGCCTCTGACGTGCTGGAAGAACTCCTCCTTGGACAGGTTGCCGATGCGGTAGTAGAAGAGCAGATTCGTGTACAGGGCGTTGGCGAACAGATACTGACGGCGCTGCTTCGGGGAGAGGGACACGTCGTAGTGGTCGAGGACCTCGGCCAGTTCGGGGTCGTCGATCGCCTTGCTCAGCAGTTCCCAGTGCTGATGCTGCTGCCGCGCCAGATTGGCGTGCGAGGGAGTCGGAGCCTGCTCCTCCAGATGTTCCAGCCGGGCGTGCAGTGATTCCAGTGTGCGGCGCTGGGCGGCCAGCGCGATCAGGACGCCGGTCGTGAGACCGGCCGCGGCGACCACGCCCAGCGCGCGTGCCCCGAAACTCCGTATTGCCATGTCAACCCCCGATTCAGGCGGCCGTCCGCCGGTCGTCGGATGCGGGTCGACGATAAGGGACCGGCGAGCGGAGGGCGGCGCTGCCGTCTCCCAGGGTGCCGAGCGGCTCCGGTCGGCGGGGAGGCGGAGAAAAGGCGCACAGAAGGAAGCGAGGGTCGCACGAACCGGCACCTTGACAGACGTCTGCCCTCTGCATGGCGCTAACAATCGTTCACATCGGCGGGTTTCGGGCTGCTCGTATCCTGGGGCGACATTCCATCCAGCGTGGCGGGCACGGCCGTGAGCCGGTGCGCCACAGGCGTGAGAGAGGTCGCACGGTGCGCCACAGTCCGAGTCCGCGGCAGATCCCGGTCGTCGTCCTCGCCGGTTTCCTGGGCTCCGGGAAGACGACGCTGCTCAACCATCTGCTCCACCACAGCGGCGGCAGCCGGATCGGCGCGATCGTCAACGACTTCGGGTCGATCGAGATCGACGCCATGGCCGTCGCCGGCGCGCTCGGCGACTCCACCGTCTCGCTCGGCAACGGCTGTCTGTGCTGCGCGGTCGACGCCGGCGAACTCGACCTCTACCTGGAGCGACTCGCCGACCCGTCCGCCGGTATCGACGTCATCGTCATCGAGGCCAGCGGGCTCGCCGAGCCGCAGGAACTCGTACGGATGGTGCTCGCGAGCGAACATCCGGACGTCGTGTACGGCGGGCTGGTCGAGGTCGTCGACGCCGCCGAGTTCGACGCCACGCGCGCCAGGCATCCCGAGATCGACCGGCATCTCGCCCTCGCCGACCTCGTCGTCGTCAACAAACTCGACCGGGTCTCCGACGCCGATCGCGTCCTGGCCCTCGTCCGCACGCTCACCGACCGCGCGGCCGTCGTCCCCGCGCGCCACGGCAGTGTCGACCCCGAGTTCCTCTTCGACTGCCGACCGAGCGAGGAGCGGATCGGACAACTGTCGTTCGATGACCTGTACGAGCATGGTGGTCGCGGCACCGAGGCCGGCCGTGCGGATGACGACTCGCCCGGTGGCCCTCGCGCCGAAGCCGGCCAGGACGACGGCGACCCGCCCGGCGGCCATGGTCACGAAACCGGCCACGACGAGAGCGACCCGCACACGACCCACTCGCACGCCACCCACCTGCACGCCGCCTACGACACCCTCTCCTTCGCCTCCGACACGCCCATGGACCCACGGCGGCTGATGGCCTTCCTCGACAGCCGCCCCGAGGGGCTCTACCGGATCAAGGGGTACGTCGGTTTCGGCCCGCACGATCCGCGCAACCGTTACGCCGTGCACGCCGTCGGGCCCTTCCTGCGCTTCTACCCGGAGCCGTGGCCCGCGCGCGAGCCCCGTCGCACCCAGCTCGTCCTCATCGGCTCCGGCATCGACCCCGCCGCGCTCGGCAAGGAGCTGGAGGCGTCCACGAGCGACGCCCCGCACGCCGACGAACACGGCATGTGGGGCGTCCTGCGCTACGTGCGCGACCCGGCGGAGGACGGGGCCGAGGCGGAGTAGCCGTCCGAGGGGACCGGTCCCGGCGGGGCAGGTGCGCGGCCGGGCAACCGTCGGGTCGGGCCGGGCAAGAACCGGCCTTCACCGGATCTGCCGCGCCGGGGAATATCCCTGCGCTCAGATGTCCGCCACGCCCAAATATGTCCGCCGGGCGCGCAAGCATCCGCCCGGCCAGGAAGAACCCGCCGCGCCCGACGGAGTTGGCCTCCGCCAGTTCCGCCAGTTCCGCCGGGCGGGCAGGGAATCATCCCCGCTGGTTCCACCAGCCCGGATGCCCAGCCCGCCCCCGCCGACCGCGCCTACACCGGCCCCGCCACCACCGCCACCGTCTTGGCCAGCGACACGCCCGAGCCGTCGCGGCGCGGGTCCATCTCCGGGAGTTCCGCCGGGGTGCCGTTCTTCTGGGCCGCCCGCGCGGGGGTCGCGCCCGCCCAGGCCAGTGAGAGACAGTCCTCGCCCTTGAGGAACCGCTGGCAGCGCACGCCGCCCGTGGCACGGCCCTTGCGCGGGTACTGGTCGAACGGGGTCAGCTTGGCCGTCGTCTGGACCGAGTCGTCGAGCGTGCCGCGCGAGCCCGCGACCGTGAAGACCACCGCCTCGGCGGCCGGGTCGACGGCCGTGAAGGAGATGACCTTCGCGCCGTCCACCAGCTTGATGCCCGCCATGCCGCCCGCCGGTCTGCCCTGCGGACGCACCTGGGACGCCTGGTAGCGCAGCAACTGGGCGTCGTCGGTGATGAAGACCAGGTCCTCCTCGCCCGTACGCAGCTCGACCGCGCCCACGATCCGGTCGCCGTCCTTGAGCGCGATGACCTCCAGCTCGTCCTTGTTGGTCGGATAGTCGGGCACCACGCGCTTGACGATGCCCTGCTCGGTGCCGAGCGCCAGGCCCGGCGAGGACTCGTCGAGCGTGATCAGGCAGATCAGCGTCTCGCCGTCCTCCAGGGACACGAACTCCGTCAGCGCGGCGCCGCCCGCGAGGTTCGGCGACGACATCGTGTCCGGCAGCTGCGGCAGGTCGACCACATTGATCCGCAGCAGGCGGCCCGTCGAGGTGACCGCGCCGATCTCGCCCCGCGCGGTGGCCGGTACGGCCGACACGATCACGTCGTGCTTGGCGCGTCTGGCGTCCTCGTCCGTCTCGAACGGCTCGCCGTTGGCCGTACGGGCCAGCAGTCCCGTCGAGGACAGCAGCACCCGGCACGGGTCGTCCGCGACCTGGAGCGGCACCGTGGCGGCGGTAGCCCCGGACGCCTCCAGCAGGACCGTACGCCGCTCGGTGCCGAACTTCTTCGCGACCGCGGCCAGTTCGGCGGAGACCAGCTTGCGCAGCTCGGCGTCGGACTCCAGGATCCGGGTCAGCTCCGCGATCTCCGCGTTGAGCCGTTCCTGCTCCGACTCCAGCTCGATCCGGTCGAACCTGGTCAGCCGGCGCAGCGGCGTGTCGAGGATGTACTGCGTCTGTACCTCGCTCAGCGAGAAGCGCTCCATGAGGCGCTCCTTGGCCTGCGCGGAGTTGTCGCTGGAGCGGATCAGGCGGATCACCTCGTCGATGTCCACCAGGGCGACCAGCAGGCCCTCGACCAGATGCAGCCGGTCGCGCCGCTTGGTGCGGCGGAACTCCGAGCGCCGCCGCACCACGTCGAAGCGGTGGTCGAGATAGACCTCCAGCAGTTCCTTCAGGCCCAGCGTGAGCGGCTGGCCGTCGACCAGCGCGACGTTGTTGATGCCGAAGGACTCCTCCATGGGCGTCAGCTTGTACAGCTGCTCCAGGACCGCCTCGGGCACGAAGCCGTTCTTGATCTCGATGACCAGGCGCAGGCCGTGCGCACGGTCCGTGAGGTCCTTGACGTCGGCGATGCCCTGGAGCTTCTTCGAGCCCACCAGGTCCTTGATCTTGGCGATCACCTTCTCCGGGCCGACGCTGAAGGGCAGCTCGGTGACGATCAGGCCCTTGCGGCGGGCGGTCACCGCCTCCACCGCGACCGTCGCCCGGATCTTGAACGTGCCCCGGCCGGTCTCGTACGCGTCACGGATGCCGGACAGGCCGACGATCCGGCCGCCCGTCGGCAGATCGGGGCCCGGGACGTGCCTCATGAGCGTGTCCAGATCCGCGCTGGGGTGCCGGATCAGATGGCGGGCCGCGGCGATGACCTCGGACAGATTGTGCGGCGGCATGTTCGTGGCCATGCCGACCGCGATCCCGGACGCGCCGTTGACCAGCAGGTTCGGGAAGGCCGCCGGGAGGGCGACCGGCTCCTGCTCCTGGCCGTCGTAGTTGGGCGCGAAGTCGACCGTGTCCTCGTCGATGGACTCGGTCATCAGGCTGCTCGCGGCGGCCATCCGGCACTCGGTGTAGCGCATGGCGGCCGGCGGGTCGTCGTTGCCCAGCGAGCCGAAGTTGCCGTGTCCGTCGACCAGCGGCACGCGCATGGAGAACGGCTGCGCCATCCGCACCAGCGCGTCGTAGATCGACGAGTCGCCGTGCGGGTGGAGCTTGCCCATGACCTCGCCGACGACCCGCGCGCACTTGACGTAGCCGCGCTCGGGGCGCAACCCCATCTCGTTCATCTGGTAGACGATGCGGCGGTGGACCGGCTTGAGTCCGTCGCGGGCGTCGGGCAGGGCACGGGAGTAGATGACCGAGTAGGCGTACTCCAGGAAGGAGCCCCGCATCTCGTCGACGACGTCGATGTCGAGGATGCGCTCCTCGTACGAGTCGTCCGGCGGTGGGGTCTTCGTACTGCGGCGGGCCATCGCTGCCTGGCTCCTCTTTTCTGGTCGCTCGCCTGCGGGGCGCCGAAGCCGGTGTCGGCAGGACGGACGGGCAGGCCCTGCC
>NZ_JBHYUG010000012.1:0-71966 GCF_042749375.1 Streptomyces sp. NPDC059477
CGGGCGCCACCACACGCGCGGTCCACCACATGATCCGCGGCGCGGCCACCGCCCCGGCGGGGGCGGCGGTCTCCCTGCGCTACTTCAACGTCGCGGGCGCCTACGGCACGTACGGCGAACGCCACGACCCCGAGTCGCACCTCATCCCCCTCGTCCTCCAGGTCGCCCAGGGCCGCCGCGACGCCATCTCCGTCTACGGCGACGACTACCCCACCCCCGACGGCACCTGCGTCCGCGACTACATCCATGTCGCCGACCTCGCCGACGCCCACCTCCTCGCCCTCACCGCCGCCCGCCCCGGCGAGCACCTCATCTGCAACCTCGGCAACGGCAACGGCTTCTCCGTCCGCGAGGTCGTCCGGACCGTCCGCCAGGTCACCGGCCACCCCATCCCCGAGGTCACGGCCCCGCGCCGGGCCGGCGACCCCGCCGTCCTGGTCGCCTCCGCCGACACCGCCCGCGAGCGCCTGGGCTGGACCCCCACCCGCCCCGACCTCACCGGCATCGTCGCCGACGCCTGGCGGTTCGCCCAGCGGACCGCCGAGGAACGCCAGGTGCCCGCGGCAGCCGCCCGGGAGCACCGGACATCCGCAGAAGCAGAAATCGCCGCCGAGGAGCGCTGAGTGTCCGCACAGAACATCGCCGACGACTTCCGCGCCCTGTACGGCGCCGACCCGGACGGCGTCTGGGCCGCCCCCGGCCGCGTCAATCTCATCGGCGAACACACCGACTACAACGACGGCTTCGTGATGCCCTTCGCGCTGCCGCACACCACCCGCGCCGCCGTCTCCCGCCGCACCGACGGCCGGCTGCGCCTGCACTCGGCGGACATCCCGGACACCGGCGTCATCGACCTGGACCTCGACGCCCTCGCCCCCGGCACCGACCGCGACTGGACGGCGTACCCCGCGGGCGTCGTCTGGGCGCTGCGCGAGGCCGGGCACCCGGTGACCGGCGCCGACATCCATCTCGCCTCGACGGTCCCCACCGGCGCGGGCCTGTCCTCGTCGGCGGCCCTGGAGGTCGTCGTCGCCCTGGCCCTGAGCGATCTGTACGGGCTGGACATCCCGCGCTGGCGACTGGCCCGCCTGTGCCAGCGCGCCGAGAACGTCTACGTCGGCGCCCCCACCGGCATCATGGACCAGACCGCGTCCGCCTGCTGCGAGGCCGGGCACGCCCTGTTCCTCGACACCCGCGATCTGTCCGTCCGGCAGATCCCCTTCGACCTCGCCGCCGAGGGCCTGCGCCTGCTGGTCGTCGACACCCGCGTCAAACACGCCCACAGCGACGGCGAGTACGGCAAACGCCGCGCGGGCTGCGAGAAGGGCGCGGCCCTGCTGGGCGTCGACGCCCTGCGGGACATCCCCTACGACGGCCTGGACGCCGCCCTCGCCCGCCTCGGCGACGAGGACGACGCGGCCGACGGGGACGACGCGGCCGAGGTACGCCGTCTCGTCAGGCACGTCGTCACCGAGGACCAGCGCGTCGAGCGGGTCGTGGCGCTGCTGGAGGCGGGCCGCACCCGCGAGATCGGCCCGGTCCTCACCGAGGGCCACGCCTCCCTGCGCGACGACTTCCGCATCTCCTGCCCGGAACTGGACACGGTCGTCGACTCCGCCCTCGCGGCCGGCGCCCTCGGCGCCCGGATGACCGGCGGCGGCTTCGGCGGCTCCGCGATCGTCCTGGCCGAGACGGCCGACGTGGCCGTCATCACCAAGGCCGTGGAAACGGCGTTCGCGACGGCCGGCTACACCCCACCCAGAACCTTCGAGGCAGTCCCCTCAGCGGGAGCGAGGAAAGAGGAACGAGCGGAAGGCCAACCTTCGCTCCCAAGGGAGGCCAACGCCCGTCTTTAGGGGCGCAGGGCTGTATTGATATGCGGCTCCGCCGCGTGGGCGCGACCAGCCACGACGCACCCGCACCCGCCCACAACAGCCCCCCCACCCCCGCCGTCAACCCAACCGCTTCGTCAACGTGTACTCCGTGATCCCCGCCGGATAGTCGGGGATCACACACACCACGTCGTACCCCTGCTTCCGATAGAACCCCGGCGCCTGAAAGTCCCACGTCTCCAACCGCGCCGCCCGGCACCCCCGCACCCCCGCGACCCGCTCCGCCTCGGCGAGCAGCCCACCCCCGACCCCACCGCCCCGCACCCGCTCGTCCACCCACAGATGGGTGACATGCAGCCAGCCCCCCCACGTGTACCCGATCAGCCCGCCCGCCAGCGCCCCCGCCCGGTCCAGCGCCCACACCTCCAGGGGGACCTCGTTCTCGTGCGGGGTACCCCGCAGCGCGCGCAGCTCGGGGGACGCGGCCGTGTTCCCGGCCCGCAGCCGGGACCGCAACTGAGCACGCCGGGACGCGTCGACTTCCGCAACAAGACGAAACATGCGGCACACGATAGGCGCGGCAGCCGGCCAGTTCTGCAAATAGGCTTCCGCCGCCCGCCCCCGCCCGTACCCTGATGAGCAGCGCCGGTGGGGGCCGGCGCGGATCAGGGGGCGAGACCGAAATCGGGTACGACGCCCGATCGGGGGGTAGCAGTCTCTGCATGGCGGCGGCCACGCGGCTCTGACATCTCCTGGGGCGTCGCGCCCGCGCAGGCCGTCGTACTCCGGACCAGTGGGGGTTGTCAGTGGTTCGTATCCGTGTCCTGGTCGTCGACGACCACCGAATCTTCGCCGAGTCGCTCGCGGCGGCGCTTGCCGCCGAGCCCGATGTCGATGTCTCCGCGGCCGGCAGCGGCCCGGCGGCACTGCGCAGCCTGGAGCGCGCGGCGGCCGAGGGCCGCCGTTACGACGTGCTGCTCGTGGACGCCGACCTCGGCACCGGCGCGGGCGGGGTGCGTCCGGCGGTACCGGTGCAGGAGGTCGGTGAGGACGGCCTGGTCGACGGGATCTCGCTGGTCGTGGGCGTCCGCGTGGCCCAGCCCGGCGTCCGGATCGTCGTCCTCGCCGAGAAGGACGACCCGCGGCGGGCGGCGCTCGCGCTCCAGGCCGGGGCGTCCGGCTGGGTCGCCAAGGACTGCTCCCTGTCCCGGCTGCTCACGGTGATACGGGGTGTGCTGCGCGACGAGACGCATCTGCCGCCGGCCCTGCTGACCGGGGTGCTGCGGGAGCTGACGGCCGCGCGCAAGCACCGCACCGAGAGCGAGCGGCTGGTGGAGTCGCTCACCCCGCGCGAGCGGGAGGTGCTGCGCTGCATGGTCGCCGGCCTGGGCCGCAAGGCCGTCGCCGAACGCCTGTTCCTCTCCCCGCACACGGTCCGCACCCATATGCAGAACGTCCTCGGCAAGCTCGGCGTGCACTCCACGCTCGCCGCCGTGGCGCTGGCCCGCCGGGCCGGGGTGGGGCCGGCGGACCTAACCGGGGATGTTGTCGAACGGGGCGGTCAGCTGGCGTAGCAGCGCCGCGAGTTCCCCGCGCTGGGCGCGCGACAGCTCCGCGAGGATCGCCCGCTCCTGCTCCAGCAGCCCGGCCAGCGCCTGATCGGCGCGGTCCTGCCCCTCATCGGTGAGCCGCACCAGCACGCCCCGCCGGTCACTCGGGTCCGGCAGCCGCTCGACCAGCCCCTTCTTGGCGAGCCGGTCGATGCGGTTCGTCATCGTGCCGGACGTGACCAGCGTCTGGGTGAGCAGCTGCCCGGGGGAGAGCTGATACGGGGTGCCCGCGCGCCGCAGCGCCGTGAGCACATCGAACTCCCACGGCTCCAGGCTGTGCTCGGCGAAGGCCAGCCGGCGCGCCCGGTCCAGATGCCGGGCGAGCCTGCTCACCCGGCTGAGTACTTCCAGCGGCTCCACGTCGAGGTCCGGGCGCTCCCGGCGCCACGCTGCGACCAGCCGATCGACCTCGTCCTCCATGACGATCAGTGTAGTGGTTGTGTCGACATGAAGTCTCTTGACGTCAAGATACTTCCGGGGGCAAGCTGGAAGAGCCCCTTACGGGAACTGGATCTCGTACGGGAATCAGTCGTCGTACGGGAATCAGTCGTCGTACGGGAATCGGATCCCGTAGGTGCACCACCGCACCGCGCCGCCCGTAGCGCGCCGCACCACCCCCACCCGTACACCCACCCCCACCCCCCCGACCACCAAGGAGGGCCGAAATGACCGCCCCCGTGTGGGACCCCGCCCAGTACCTGCGGCACGCCGGGCACCGCGCCCGGCCCTTCGCCGACCTGCTCGCCCGTGTCCCGGAACTGCCCGCCGAGCGGCCCCGGATCGCCGACCTCGGCTGCGGCCCCGGCACCGTCACCACCGCGCTGGCCGCCCGCTGGCCCGGCGCGCACATCACCGGCTACGACAACTCCCCGCAGATGCTCGCCGACGCGCACCGGCACGCCGGGCCCACGCCGGGCGGCGGCAGCCTCGACTTCGCGGTGGCCGACGCCCGCACCTGGACGCCGGACGAGACCCACGACCTGATCATCAGCAACGCCACGCTGCAATGGGTCCCCGGCCACCTGGACCGCTTCTCCGACTGGATCGCCGCGCTCGCCCCCGGCGGCACCTTCGCCTTCCAGGTCCCCGGCAACTTCGAGGCCCCCAGCCACCGGCTGATGCGCGAGCTGGCCGCCCCCGACCCCCGCCTCACCGCCGCCCTGCGCCACGACAGCGCGGTCCGCACCCCGGCCGCCTATCTGGCCGCCCTGGCCGACCTCGGCTGCGAGACCGACGTGTGGGAGACGACCTACCTCCACCTCCTCCAGGGCGAGGACCCCGTCCTGGACTGGATGAAGGGCACGGGCCTGCGCCCGATCCTGACGGAACTGGCCGACGACGACCGGGCCCGCGAGGACTTCCTCAGCGCGTACGGGTCCCGCCTGCGCGAGGCCTACCCGGCGACCCCGCACGGCACCCCGTTCCCGTTCCGCAGGATCTTCGCGGTGGCGTCGGTGCCGGGGTGAGGGGTGCCGGGGGAGGAATCAGTTGGTGCGGCCCAGGTGAGTGACGAGGATGAGGATGACCTCGTCGTCGATGACGTATATGACACGGTAGTCGCCGACTCGGAGGCGGCGGATGCCAACGCCGTAGGCGACCGAGTTGACGGGGCGTGGTGCCTCGGCGAGCGCGTCAACGGCCTCGTAGACGGAGGCAAGGCCGACAGGGTCTTCCTTGAGGAAGCGCGTCGCCTGGTCTGTGGCGCTGGCTTCCCAGATGATGCGATAGGTCACGGGCGCAGTCCGAGGATGCGCCCGACTTCCTCGTGCGGGATACCCGGTCCGAGCGTCCCGGCGAGCTTGCGTCGCTGATAGTCCGCCACCGCCAGCGAGTCCTCAAGATCCTCTATCACCTGCGGGGAGACGAGCAGCGCCGCAACATGCCCGTGGTCGGTGATGGCGATGGTCTCCCGGCTGTGCGCCGCGCGCCGCACCAAGTCGCCGAGTTGGGCACGAGCCGCGCTGATCGTGATCTCAGTCATGCAGCCATGATGGCACAACGTTAACCTTGATTAAGGCCAAATCAGTTCTTCCGGTGTCCCATCAGCCGAGGTCTCGGCTCCAGGCCGTCCAAACCGTGCCAGGCCAGGTTGACCAGGTGGGCCGCCACCTCCGCCTTCTTCGGCTTGCGGACCTCCAGCCACCACTGGCCCGTCAGCGCGACCATGCCGACCAGGGCCTGCGCGTACAGCGGGGCCAGTTTGGGGTCGAAGCCGCGGCTCTTGAACTCCTTGCCGAGGATGTCCTCGACCTGCGTCGCGATGTCGGAGATCAGGGAGGCGAAGGAGCCCGTCGACTGGGGGATGGGCGAGTCACGGACCAGGATGCGGAAACCGTCCGTGTACTCCTCGATGTAGTCCAGCAGCGCGAACGCCGCCTCCTCCAGCAGCTCACGCGGGTGCCCCGCGGTCAGCGAGCCGGTCACCCCCTCCAGCAGACGGCGCATCTCGCGGTCCACGACCACCGCGTACAGGCCCTCCTTGCCACCGAAGTGCTCGTACACCACCGGCTTGGACACCCCGGCCTTCGCCGCGATCTCCTCCACCGACGTGCCCTCGAAACCCTTCGCCGCGAACAGCGTGCGACCGATCTCCAGCAACTGCTGGCGGCGCTCCGCACCGGTCATCCGGGTGCGGCGGACGCGCCGCGGCTTGTCATTGCTGGGGGTGCTGGAGTCGGTCGCCACGCCGTCAATCATGCCGCCTCGGCGGTGTCCTTCCGGCGCCCGGAGCCGTCCTGGCGGTCGTTACGCCGTGAATCGATACGTGAGCGTGACGGCCAGCGCACGTCGTACGCCCATCCCGCCCGCTCGAACCAGCGGATCAGCCGGGCCGACGAATCCAGCTGCCCGCGCTCCACACCGTGCCGCGCCGACGTCGGATCCGCGTGATGCAGGTTGTGCCAGGACTCCCCGCACGACAGCACCGCCAGCCACCACACATTGCCCGACCGGTCCCGCGATTTGAACGGCCGCTTGCCCACCGCGTGACAGATCGAGTTGATCGACCACGTCACGTGGTGCAGCAGGGCCACCCGGACCAGAGATCCCCAGAAGAAGCCGGTGAACGCACCCCACCAGGACATCGTCACCAGCCCGCCGATCAGCGCCGGCAGCGCCAGCGACAGGATCGTCCACACGATGAACTGCCGGGAGATCGCCCGCAGTGTCCGGTCCTTGATCAGATCCGGCGCGTACTTGTCCTGCGGCGTACGCTCCTCATCGAACATCCATCCGATGTGGGCCCACCACAGGCCCTTCATCAGCGCCGGCACACTCTCCCCGTACCGCCACGGCGAATGCGGATCACCCTCCGCGTCCGAGAACTGATGATGCTTACGGTGATCCGCCACCCAGCGGACCAGAGGGCCCTCCACCGCCATCGACCCCGCGATCGCCAACGCGATCTTCAACGGCCGGTTCGCCTTGAACGCACTGTGCGTGAAGTGCCGGTGGAAACCGATCGTGATGCCGTGGCAGCCCAGATAGTAGAAGAAGACCAGCAGACCCAGATCCAGCCAGCTCACCCCCCGACCCCACGCCAGCGGCACCGCCGCCGCCAGCGCCAGAAACGGGACGACGATGAACAGCAGCAGGGCCAGCTGCTCAAGTGAACCCTTGCGGTCGCCGCCCAGCGTCGCGGACGGCTGCTCCCCGCCCGCCTGCCCGGCCGGCGTGGTGGCCTCGTCGATCACATCGGAGCTCGTGGTCATGGGACGTCCCCTGGGGGGTCGAGGATGGGACAAGTACCGGAATACCGGAAGCGGGGAAACAGCTCCTCAGAGCCTTCCCTACGCTTCCGTAACCTACGGCGTCGTAAGTATGTCAGCGCGTCGCCCGGCGGCAAGAGCCCGACAGACTGCGCGTCCCGCCCGACACCTATCCTTGAAGCCGGTCGGACAGCGCGGTCCGCTCTGATGTCTTCCCCGGAAGCCCGGCCCGTCATGCGGTCCTCCCGCCCCACGGCCCGGCCCTTCCCCGAACCGAGCCCCGAACTCATCAGCCGAGCCTCCCCACTGCAAGGAGCCGCACCTGTGAGCAGTGCCGACGACCAGACCACGACGACCAGCAGCGAACTGCGCGCCGACATCCGCCGCCTGGGCGACCTCCTCGGCGAGACCCTCGTCCGCCAGGAAGGCCCCCAGCTCCTGGAACTCGTCGAGAAGGTACGCCACCTCACCCGCGAGGACGGCGAGGCCGCCGCCGAACTGCTGCGCGGAACCGAACTGGAGACCGCCGCCAAGCTCGTCCGCGCCTTCTCCACCTACTTCCACCTGGCCAATGTCACCGAACAGGTGCACCGCGGCCGGGAACTACGCGCCAAGCGCGCCGCAGAAGGCGGACTTCTCGCCCGGACGGCCGACCGCCTCAAGGACGCCGACCCCGAGCACCTGCGCCAGACCGTCCGCCACCTCAGCGTCCGCCCCGTCTTCACCGCCCACCCCACCGAGGCCGCCCGCCGCTCCGTCCTCAACAAGCTCCGCCGGATCGCGGCCCTCCTCGACACCCCCGTCATCGAATCCGACCGCCGCCGCCACGACACCCGCCTCGCCGAGAACATCGACCTCGTCTGGCAGACCGACGAACTGCGCGTCGTCCGCCCCGAACCCGCCGACGAGGCCCGCAACGCCATCTACTACCTCGACGAACTCCACGCGAATGCAGTAGGCGACGTCCTCGAAGACCTCACCGCCGAACTCGAACGCGTCGGCGTCGACCTGCCCCACGACGTCCGCCCCCTCACCTTCGGCACCTGGATCGGCGGCGACCGCGACGGCAACCCCAACGTCACCCCCCAGGTCACCTGGGACGTCCTGATCCTCCAGCACGAACACGGCATCAACGACGCCCTGGACACGATCGACGAACTACGCGGCTTCCTCTCCAACTCCATCCGCTACACCGGCGCCACCGAAGACCTCCTCACCTCCCTCCAGACCGACCTGGAACGACTCCCGGAGATCAGCCCCCGCTACAAGCGCCTCAACGCCGAAGAGCCCTACCGCCTCAAGGCCACCTGCATCCGCCAGAAGCTCGTCAACACCAAGCGCCGCCTCGCCCAGGGCATCCCCCACGAGAACGGCCGCGACTACCTCGGCACCACCGAACTGCTGCACGACCTCACCCTGATCCAGACCTCCCTCAGGGAGCACCGCGGCGCCCTCATCGCCGACGGCCGGATGAACCGCACCCTGCGCACCCTGGCCGCCTTCGGCCTCCAGCTCGCCACCATGGACGTCCGCGAACACGCCGACGCCCACCACCACGCCCTCGGCCAGCTCTTCGACCGCCTCGGCGAGGAATCCTGGCGCTACAGCGACATGCCCCGCGACTACCGCACCAAGCTCCTCGCCAAGGAACTGCGCTCACGCCGCCCGCTGGGCCCCAGCCCCGCCCCCGTCGACGAGGCCGGCGCCAAGACACTCGGCGTGTTCCAGACCGTCAAGCGCGCCCTCGAAGTCTTCGGACCCGAGGTCATCGAGTCCTACATCATCTCCATGTGCCAGGGCGCCGACGACGTCTTCGCCGCCGCCGTCCTCGCCCGCGAAGCCGGCCTCATCGACCTCCACGCCGGCTGGGCCAAGATCGGCATCGTCCCGCTGCTGGAAACCACCGACGAACTGAAGGCCGCCGACTCCATCCTGGAGGACATGCTCTCCGACCCCTCCTACCGACGCCTCGTCGCCCTGCGCGGCGACGTCCAGGAGGTCATGCTCGGCTACTCCGACTCCTCCAAGTTCGGCGGCATCACCACCAGCCAATGGGAGATCCACCGCGCCCAGCGCCGACTGCGCGACGTCGCCCACCGCTACGGAGTACGGCTCAGGCTCTTCCACGGCCGCGGCGGCACCGTCGGCCGCGGCGGCGGCCCCACCCACGACGCCATCCTCGCCCAGCCCTGGGGCACCCTCGAAGGCGAGATCAAGGTCACCGAACAGGGCGAGGTCATCTCCGACAAGTACCTCATCCCCTCCCTCGCCAGGGAAAACCTGGAACTCACCGTCGCCGCCACCCTCCAGGCATCCGCCCTGCACACCGCCCCCCGCCAATCCGTCGAAGCCCTGGCCCGCTGGGACGCCGCCATGGACCTCGTCAGCGACGCCGCCGAGACCACCTACCGCCGCCTCGTCGACGACCCCGACCTGCCCGCCTACTTCTTCGCCTCCACACCCGTCGACCAGCTCGCCGACCTGCACCTCGGCTCCCGCCCCTCCCGGCGCCCCGACTCCGGCGCGGGACTCGACGGACTGCGCGCCATCCCCTGGGTGTTCGGCTGGACCCAGTCCCGCCAGATCGTCCCCGGCTGGTTCGGCGTCGGCTCCGGCCTCAAGGCCCTGCGCGACGCCGGCCTCGACACCGTCCTGGACGAGATGTACGGACAGTGGCACTTCTTCCGCAACTTCATCTCCAACGTCGAGATGACCCTCGCCAAGACCGACCTGCGGATCGCCGGCCACTACGTCGACACCCTCGTCCCCGACCACCTCAAGCACGTCTTCGCCACCATCCGCACCGAACACGAACGCACCGTCGCCGAAATCCTCAAGATCACCGGCGAGAACGACCTGCTGGACGCCCAGCCCGTCCTCAAGCAGACCTTCACCATCCGCGACGCCTACCTCGACCCGATCTCCTACCTCCAGGTCGCCCTCCTCAAGCGCCAGCGCGACGCCGTGACCGCAGGCACCGAGGCCGACCCCGTCCTCGGCCGCGCCCTGCTCCTCACCGTCAACGGAGTCGCGGCGGGCCTGCGCAACACCGGCTGACCCGCAGCGCCACAACCGGGGCCGGTGCGGTCCGACGGCGACGGACGCCGCCGTCAGACGGCGAGAAACGCCGCCGTCAGCAACCCCGCACCGGCCCCGGCCATCACCCACGCCACCCGCGTACGCCGCAACCCACCGGCCACCACCACCGACCCCAGCACCAGCGCACCCCCCAACGGCACCCACGCATACAGCACCCCACCCGGCCCCGACCGCACCGCCTCGGCCCCACCCGGCTTCATCACCACGGCATACGTCTCCCCCTCGACCACCGCCACCGTGTCATCGAGTACGACGCCCTCCCGCGCCCGCGACCCCGCCGACACCGGCGCGTACGCCCCCGAACACGCCCCGTCCGCACACCGCGCGACCTCGACCGTGCCCCGCTCCCGCCCCTTGGTGAGCATCACGTACTGCGCCGACCCCCACGACGCCCACACCCCGGCGATCAGAATCAGCACGGCCACCACCCCCATCGCCGCGAACCGCCCGAACCGCAGCGCGGCGCCCGCACCCTGACTGGAGACGACGGCAGAAGGCATGGCCGCGATCCTTGGCCATGACCACACACCCGGTCAACTCAATCGGGAGACCACCTCAGGAGTTGTACGCACCCTGCGCCCGCTCCAGCCCCTCCGCCACCAGGCACTCCACCGCGTCCGCCGCCCGGTCCACGCAATAATCCAACTCCTTGCGCTCCACCGACGAAAAATCCTTCAGCACAAAATCGGCGACCTGCATCCGCCCCGGCGGCCGGCCGATCCCGAACCGCACCCGGTGATACTCCGGACCCATCACCCTCGTCATCGACTTCAGCCCGTTGTGCCCGTTGTCCCCACCACCCAGCTTCAGCCGCAGCGTCCCGAAATCGATGTCCAACTCGTCATGCACCGCCACCACCCGCTCCAACGGCACCTTGTAGAAATCCCGCAGCGCGTTCACCGGCCCACCCGACAGATTCATGAACGACATCGGCTTCACCAGCACCACCCGCCGACTCCCCGGCCCCGGCGACCCGATCCGCCCCTCCACCACCTGCGCCTGCGCCTTGCCCGCCCGCTTGAACTTCCCCCCCGTCCGCCCCGCGAGCAGATCCACCACCATGAACCCCACGTTGTGCCGGTTCATCGCGTACTCGGGCCCAGGATTCCCCAGCCCCACGATCAGCCAGGGCGCACCCGCGTCGCTCGTCACGTCCATCTCTCCTTCACACCGGGCCCACCGACCTCCGGGCATACGGGACCAGCCGCTGCCCCCGAACAGGAGCAACGGCTGGAAAAGTACCGCTCACACAAGCCAGGCCGATCAGGCCTCGGCGACCGCCTCGCCGTTCTCGCCCTCCGGGGCCTCCTCGGCCTGCGCGGACAGCACCTGGAGAACGACCGTGTCACCATCGATCGCCAGCGTCGTACCGGCCGGCAGCGCGATGTCCTTCGCCAGCACCGACGCGCCCGCCTCCAGACCCTCCACCGACACCGTCACGGCCTCCGGGATGTGCGTCGCCTCGGTCTCGACCGACAGCGTGTTCAGCACGTGCTCCAGCAGGTTGCCACCCGCCGCAAGCTCACCCTCGGCCTGCACCGGGATCTCGACCGTGACCTTCTCGCCCCGCTTGACCAGCAGCAGGTCCACATGCTCCAGGTAACCCTTGATCGGGTCACGCTGCACCGACTTCGGGATCGCCAGCTCACTGCGCTGGCCACCATCGATGTCCAGCGCGATCAGCACATTCGGCGTACGCAGGGCCAGCAGCAGCTCATGACCCGGCAGCGTCAGGTGCACGGGGTCCACACCGTGCCCGTACAGCACCACCGGAACCTTGCTGTCACGGCGGATACGACGCGCGGCACCCTTGCCGAACTCATTGCGCGCCTCAGCGGCGAGCTTCACCTCGGACATGACGATCACTCCTCGAACAGGTAGGAACGGACACGGTCACCCGGCCACGAACGGCCTGCTACGAAGAGCGCGTCGATAACGGACAGCCCACCGCCTCACCAGAAGCGGAACGGCCTCCCTCGCCGAGCAACTGCACCAGAGTACTCGGCGAGGAAGGCCGCGGAAAAATCGATCAATCACAACCGCCCGAACACATCGCTCACTGCTCGTCGAACAAGCTCGTCACCGAACCGTCCTCGAACACCTCACGCACCGCACGCGCGATCGTCGGCGCGATCGACAACACCGTGATCTTGTCCAGAGCCAGCTCACCCGGAGTCGGCAGCGAATTCGTGAACACGAACTCACTCACCCGCGAATTCTTCAGCCGATCCCCGGCCGGACCCGACAGCACACCATGCGTCGCCGTCACGATCACATCCTCCGCACCATGCGCGAACAGCGCATCGGCCGCGGCACAGATCGTCCCACCCGTGTCGATCATGTCGTCCACCAGCACACAGACCCGGCCATTGACCTCACCCACGACCTCGTGGACGGTCACCTGATTCGCCACATCCTTGTCCCGGCGCTTGTGGACGATCGCCAGCGGCGCCCCCAACCGGTCGCACCAGCGATCCGCGACCCGCACCCGCCCGGCATCCGGCGACACCACCGTCAGCTTGCTGCGGTCCACCTTCTTGCCCACGTAGTCCGCCAGCAACGGCAGCGCGAACAGATGATCCACCGGACCGTCGAAGAAGCCCTGGATCTGATCCGTGTGCAGATCGACGGTCAGGATGCGGTGCGCCCCCGCCGTCTTCATCATGTCCGCGATCAGCCGCGCCGAGATCGGCTCACGACCCCGGTGCTTCTTGTCCTGGCGCGCGTAACCGTAGAACGGCACGATCACCGTGATGGAGCGCGCCGACGCGCGCTTCAGCGCATCGATCATGATCAACTGCTCCATGATCCACTTATTGATCGGCGCCGTGTGGCTCTGGATCAGGAAACAGTCCGCACCGCGGGCCGACTCCTGATACCGCACATAGATCTCGCCATTCGCGAAATCGAACGCCTTCGTTGGGACAACCCCGACACCCAACTGCTGGGCGACCTCCTCGGCAAGCTCGGGGTGGGCGCGGCCGGAGAAGAACATCAACTTCTTCTCGCCGGTCGTCTTGATCCCGGTCACAGCACAGTCTCCTCAGAAGTGTCACAGCTGGAAGTCGACACAACGTCTCGGCTGAGCATGAGACGTCGTCTCAGCTGGTAGGGGTGCGGGTGGGCACTTATCACCGTACGCCGTGTTCGAAGCATCGAATTCCGGTCAGCCTTCCCCGGCCACCTCGCCCAAGGCCGCCTCGGCCGCCTTCGCCGACGCACTCCCCGGACGCTTACGGGCCACCCAACCCTCGATATTCCGCTGCTGACCACGGGCCACGGCCAGCGAACCGGGCGGCACGAACTTCGTGATCACCGACCCCGCAGCGGTATATGCCCCATCTCCTACCGTGACAGGCGCCACAAACATATTGTCCGCACCCGTACGGCAATGAGACCCGATCGTCGTCGGATGCTTGTGCTGCCCGTCGTAATTCACAAACACACTCGCCGCACCGATGTTCGTATGATCACCGATCGTCGCGTCCCCCACATACGACAGATGAGGAATCTTCGTCCCCTCACCCACCGACGCGTTCTTCGTCTCCACATACGTCCCGACCTTCGCCCGCGCCCCCAGCCGCGTCCCCGGCCGCAGATACGCGAACGGCCCCACACTCGCCGCCTCCCCGACCTCCGCGCCCTCCGACACCGTGTGATCCAGCCGCGCACCCGCCCCCACCCGGGTATCCGTCAGCCGGCTGTTCGGCCCCACCTCGGCACCCGCACCCACATGCGTCGACCCATACAGCAGCGTATTCGGATGCACCACCGCGTCCTGCTCGAACGTCACCGTCACATCCACCCACGTGGACGCCGGATCGATCACCGACACCCCCGCCAGCATCGCCTCGGTCAGCAGCCGGTCGTTCAGGATCCGCCGCGCCTGCGCCAGCTGCACCCGGTTGTTGATCCCCGCGATCTCCCGGTGATCCACCGCCACCGACGCCCCCACCCGGTGCCCCGCCTCACGCAGAATCCCCAGCACGTCCGTCAGGTACTCCTCACCCTGACTGTTGTCCGTACGGACCTTCCCCAGCGCGTCCGCCAGCAGCCGCCCGTCGAACGCGAACACCCCCGAATTGATCTCCCGGATCGCCCGCTGCGACTCCGACGCGTCCTTGTGCTCGACGATCGCCGTCACCGCCCCCGACGCCGCCTCCCGCACGATCCGCCCGTACCCCGTCGCATCCGGCACCTCGGCCGTCAGCACGGTCACCGCGTTGCCGTCCTGCGCGTGCGTCCGCGCCAGCGCGTCCAGCGTCGCGCCGGTCAGCAGCGGCGTGTCCCCGCACACCACGACCACCGTCCCGCCCACGACCCCGCCCAGCGCCTCCAGGCCCATCCGCACCGCGTGCCCGGTCCCGTTCTGCTCCGCCTGCACCGCCGTACGGACCCCGGGCGCGATCTCGCCGAGATGCGCGGCCACCTGCTCCCGCGCATGGCCCACCACCACGACCAGCTGCTCCGGCCCCAACTCATCGGCCGCGGCCAGCACATGGCCGACCAGACTGCGACCGCAGATCTCATGCATGACCTTGGGTGTGGCCGACTTCATACGGGTGCCCTCACCCGCTGCGAGGACGACGACGGCTGCCGGGCGAATGGCGCTCACGGGATGCCCTTCGGCTGTGGAGAGGGTGTGGACATCCGCAGGATACCGGGGTGGCCGGAGGGGGACATGAGAGCGGGCCCCGACACCGTGGTCAGGGCCCGAAGTGAAGCGGCGCTCCCCCGCCAGGACTCGAACCTGAAATTACCCATCCAAAGTGGGCAGTGTTGCCTATTACACCACGGGGGACCGCAAACCTGACTAATCGGACATTTCGCCGACTGGCCCGGTCGCCGCATCTACTATGCCGCACCAGGAGCCTTCGATGCGACGGTACAAGTCCGCCCCCTGTAGGACTTTGATCACGAGGCAGCCTCGGTAGGTGTCGCCGACGTTCTTGCGGACCGTCTTGGGGTTGTGCTTCTTGAGTGTCGTCTTGTTGAAGGTGGAGCGGTCGGCGCCGACGAGATCGGCCCAGTAGCGCTCGGCGCCCTCGACGTCGGCGTTCTCATGGATCATGACGGTGAAGCGCAGCCGCTCCGGCGCCACGTCGAGCAGGTTGAGCCAGGCGAGATAGACCTGGATCATGCCGGGGTCGCTGTTCACGAAGACGACGTTCTCGCGCCTGTCGTAGGGCTTGTCCTTGGTTCCCTCGGCCCAGTACAGGCCGATGCCCACCAGGAACAGTTCGCGGGGTGAGAGGTCACCGATGGCTTGCTGGGCCTCCTGCTTGGTTCGTTGCCGCCCTTCGTCCCGTACCGCCAACTCATGTTCCCAGCGCTTTCGTGTGGCCAGTTTCGCCTGCTCGGTGGGGTCACGGCGCTCCGGCTTCGGTAGATCCCTCACCCATAGGGAGATCGAACTCTTCGAGCAGCCCAGTTCCACCTGGATCTGGTCGTAGGTCAGGCCCTGGAGGCGCAGTTCGCGGGCCTTCTCGCGGAGGTCGTCCTTGGCTCGTGGGCGTTTGGTCCACTCCGGAGGGGGCTCACCCTCCAGGAGGCGGTTGAGGATGTCGTTGTTGTCGACGTGCAGCCGGTCGCGGATCTGGCGTCGGCTCAGCCCTTCCCGCCGTAAGGCGATGGCCCGCTCGCGCAGCTCTTCGAAGTTCGTGTATTTGGTCGATGAATGTGCCATGGGCATACCCTCCAGCCGGAATGACACCCTCCGGGGCTGGATGGTCGCTGGTTCAGTAGTTCGAGGGATTTCGCCGGGTTTCGTGGTGGTTCGGCTACGGAGTGTGGTGTGAGGCGGTCGGGGAAACTCGCCGGAAATCGGGGCGTCGGCGCCCGTAGGCTGGAGGGCATGACCACGACGGGGGAAGTCCACGCCGCGGCCCCGGCCGGGCCGGCCGGGATGTGGTGGTGGACGCGGCGGCGTAGCGCGGTGTTCGACGGGACGCTGGCTTTTGTCTCCGCGTTGGAGTGCGGTCTGGAAGGGATTCCGTTCGCGCGTGATGCCGGGATTCCGCCGGTCGCCGGGGTGCTGTTCGGTGTGGTGGCGGGGTCGGTGCTGTTGTTGCGGCGGCGGTGGCCGATCGCGGTGGTGCTGGTGTCGATCGCGATCACGCCGGCCCAGATGGGCTTTTTGATGGGGCTGGTCGGGCTGTACACGCTGGCCGCTTCCGAGCTGCCGCGCCGGATCATCGGGTCGCTGGCGGGCATGACGCTGGTGGGCATGGCGATCGTGACGTTCGTGCGGGTGCGGCAGGACGCGAACAGCGGTGCGATGGATCTGGGTGACTGGTTCGTGCCGTTCGCGTCGATCGCCACGGCGGTGGGGCTGACGTTGCCGCCGGTGCTGCTGGGGTTGTATTCGGGTGCGCGGCGGCGGCTGATGGAGAGCTTGCGGGAGCGGGCGGACAGCCTGGAGCGGGAGTTGCAGCTGCTGGCGGAGCGGGCCGAGGAGCGGGCCGAGTGGGCGCGGGGTGAGGAGCGGACGCGGATCGCGCGGGAGATGCATGACGTGGTGGCGCATCGGGTGAGTCTGATGGTGGTGCACGCGGCGGCGCTTCAGGCGGTGGCCCGTAAGGATCCGGAGAAGGCGGTGAAGAATGCCGCGCTGGTGGGGGACATGGGGCGGCAGGCGTTGACCGAGTTGCGGGAGATGCTCGGGGTGCTGCGCAGTGGGGACGGGGGTGTGGTGCGGGCCGGTGAGGGTGTGGTGCGGGCCGGTGGGGGTGTGTCCGTGCCTTTGGCGGCGGTGGGGGTGGCGGCTGCCGCGGCGGCTTCGCGGGCGGCGCGGGAGGGGGTGGCCGAGGGGCCGTATCTGTCGGAGCTGGATGAGCTGATCGGGCAGTCGGCGGCGGCGGGGATGGTGGTGGCGTTGTCGGTGGAGGGGGATGTGCGGGCGTATGCGCGTGAGATCGAGCAGACGGCGTTCCGGGTGGTGCAGGAGGCGCTGACCAACGTGCACAAGCATGCGGCGGGGGCGAAGACGTACGTGCGGTTGGCGCATCGGGTGTCGGAGATCGCGATGCAGGTGGAGAACGAGCCGCCGCCGGAGGTGCCCGCGGTGTCGTTGGTGCGGTTGCCGTCGGGGGGCAATGGTCTGGTGGGGATGCGGGAGCGGGTTGTCGGGTTGGGTGGGGTGTTTGTGTCGGGGCCGACGGACGCGGGGGGTTTTCGGGTGTCGGCGGTGATTCCGGCGGCTGTCACGGCGGCGTGAGGCGGCGCTTGCCCGGTTGGGCCGGTGGTTGTGGTCGGGTGGTGGTTCTGGTCAGGCGGTGGTGAGGCGTTCTGGTTCGGTGCCGGTGACGAGGGTGGTCAGGGCGCGGTCCATGTCGGGGCCGAGGTACCAGTCGCCGGTGTGGTCGAGGGCGTAGACGCGGCCTTCGGTGTCGATGGCGAGCAGGGAGCGGGTGTGGGGTTCGGTGCCGAGGGGGCTGACCTCGGTGTCGAGGGCGCGGCCGAGGTCGGCGAGGGTGCGGGCGAGGTGGAGGCCGTGCAGGGGGTCGATGTGGAGGTCGACGGGGGCGATGCGGCGGCCGGGGCCGGTGGGGTGGATGTGGAGTCCGCCGAATTCGGCCCATGCTTCGACGGCGGCGGGGAAGACGGCGTGTCGGTGACCGGCGGGTGAGGTGTGGTCGCGCAGGGTGTCGGCCCAGATCTCGGCCTGTTTGATGTCCCAGCGTCCGGGTGTCCAGCCGGCGGTGCGCAGGGCGGCGTCGACGGGGACGGCGAAGCGGGTGGTGGAGGTGCGGTCGGTGTGCATCTGCCCTTGTTCGTCGGGGGGCGGGGTGGTGTCGGCGGGGGTGTCTTCGGGGTGGGTGTCATCTGGTGTTCTGGTCGGTGGGGTCGATGACGCGGACGCCGAAGTGGGCGGTGAGGGCGGTGCAGGCGCGGCAGGGGTCGGCGAAGTTGCCGTGCAGGGGGTCGCCGTCCTCGCGGATGCGGCGGGCGGTGAGTTTGGCGTGTTTGAGGGCTTTGCGGGCTTCGCCGTTGGTCATGGGTTTTCGGGCGGCGCGTTTGCTGCGGGCGGCGTCGGCGGTGGTGATGTGCCGGGAGATGAGGATGGTTTCGGCGCAGCGGCCGGTGAAGCGGTCTCGTTGGGCGCTGGGCAGGGAGTCGAGGAAGTCCTGGACGAGGGGGTGCAGGGCGGGTGGCTGGTCGCCGCGGGCGGCGGTGCCGGTGAGGGTGGCGCCGCGTACGGAGAGTGCGGCGGCGATGGTGGGGAGTATGCCGTCGCGGCGGTGGCGCAGGGCTGGGGCGTGTGGGGTTTCGGTGCTGCTCCAGCCGACGCGTGGGTCGCCTGAGGAGGCTTGGTGTGCTCCTGTTTGCGTGGCGTTCATGATCGTATTTCCCCTCCCGTGCATCCCCCCGGCCGATCCAGGGTGCCAAATGGCGTGGCTGGTGCGGTAGCTGGGGCGGTGCGACACGCCCGGGGCGGGCTGGTTGTCACCGGGGCGTGACGGGTGGTCACGGTGGTGTGGGGGTGCGCCGGGGTGCGGTGTCGGGGGTCGGGGTGGTGGTGGGCGCCGGGGGTGCGCGGGGGTGTGCGGGAGGTGTGATGGGCGCCGCGGCCGGTGCCGGTGACCGGTGTTCGGGTTCCGCATAGGCTGTCGGCACGCGATGCGCGTGGTCGGCACGCCGGTGGCCGTCGGCAGGCGTGGTCGCCGGGTCGGTGGTTGTCGGCGGGCCGTGATGGACGACGACGTACGACGGCAGACAGCTACAGGCAGTGACAGGCAGCGAGAGACAGTCGGATACGGGGTGTGGTGGGCCGAAGGGGGTCGCCGCTGTCCGTACAGAGTGCCGCAGGGGGCAACCGCCATGACATCAGGTCGGCTCGGGCTGGGGGCGCCGCCCAGCCGCCAGGCCGGGGGGCAGGTCGCGCCGCCGAATGCGGCCTATGCCGGGCAGATCGTGCATTTCCCGGATCCGGTGCGGGCC
Source organism: Streptomyces sp. NPDC059477 (assembly GCF_042749375.1). NCBI lineage: Bacteria > Bacillati > Actinomycetota > Actinomycetes > Kitasatosporales > Streptomycetaceae > Streptomyces > Streptomyces sp. NPDC059477. The sequence continues at coordinate 19,189 of NZ_JBHYUG010000012.1, forward strand.
GCTCGTCATCCCAGAGGGGTACGGGTGGATGAGCGTGGTTACCCCGATTTCTCGCCGTACGCGCGTGCGGTGGCGGAGATCGCGGAGCCGCCGGAGGGTTTTGGCGTGGATGAGCTGCGGTTGACGGATTATGTGTCGGCGAACGCGGCCTTGTCGGCGTCGGGGCACGATTTGTGGGACACGGTGGCGCCGGTGGCGACGCCGCACGGCTGGACCTGGCATCACGCGGTGGGTACGCGGCGGCTGGAGTTGGTTCCGGTCGAGGTGAAGGCGTTGTTGCGGCATCACGGGGGGATCGCGACGGCGGCCGTGGATCAGGGCAAGCGGGGGACGCGTCCGTTGCAGGAGACGCGGCCCGCGCATTTCCGGCTGCCGAAGTCGGGGGTGGCGGTGACGGAGCAGCAGGTGCTGGGGGTGGAGGAGGATCTCGGGTACCGGTTGCCGGGTGCGTACCGGTCGTTCCTGAAGGCGGCGGGCGGGTGTGCGCCGGTGGGGACGGCGCTGGACGCGGAGTTGGGGCTGCTGGTGGATCAGCCGTTCTTCACGGTGCGTGACGAGGCGGCGGTCAATGATCTGGTGTATGTGAACAAGTGCTTGCGTGATCACCTCACCAAGGACTACCTGGGTGTGGGGTTTGTGCAGGGTGGTCTGCTCGCGGTGAAGGTGAAGGGCGACCGGATCGGTTCGGTGTGGTTCTGCGCGTACGACGATGCGCGGGACGTGGATCCCTCGGTGCCGCCGGCGGACCGGGTGGCGCGGTTGCTGCTGCCGTGCGGTGAGGATTTCGATGTGTTTCTGGCGCGGCTGGCGGGTTCGCCGCCGGAGTTGGAGACCGTGGCGAATCTGATGGTGGATGGCGGGTTCGCGCGGGTGGTGCCGGTGAGTGGTGGGGGTGGGGCTGGGGCTGGCTCCGGGGCTGGTTCCGGGGTCGGGGAATGAGCGCGGTGCGGGGCGGGCGCGGAGTGGGCGAGCGGGGAGTGGGCTGACGATGGTGACGTTCGCGCAGGCGCAGGAGCGGGCCGAGGAGTGGGTCAACGGGGAGTTGCCCTCGTACCAGCACCGGGAGGTGCGGGTGCGGGAGTTCGATCTCGGGTTCGTGGTGTGGGCGGAGGACCGTCCGGACGGCCCGCGCTCGGACGGTGGCGCCCAGCGGCTGGTCATCGCCCGTGACAGCGGGGAGGCGACGCTGTGGCCGTCGTTGCCGGTGGGTGAGGTGATCCGCCGGTACGAGGAGGAGTACGGCGGTGTCGCCGACGCGGTGCCGGCGGCGGCGCGGGGTGCGGTTCGGGTGGATCTGAATCAGACGTCGTTCCTGCTGACTCCGCCGGAGTGGTTGCAGGAGGCGGCGGACAAGCTGGGGATTGCGGATCGGCGGGCGGGGGGTGGGGGTGCTGCCGATTCCAGTGCTGGTGGTGGTGCCGGGGTTTCCGGTTCCGGTTCCGGGGGTGCGGGGGGTTCTTCCGGGGGCGGGTCGCTGGGTGGGGCGTTGGCCCCGACGCAGGCCGGGGTGCCTGCCGGGTCCGGGGTGCCGGGTGCGCCGGCCGGGGCGACTCCTTGGGCGGGGACGGACACGAACGCCGATGGCGGTGAGGATCGTTCCGTACCGCTGCCCGTGACCGTTTTCGCGCCTCCGCTGAGCGGTGCCGACGACGAGGACACGCCGCCTTCGGTGGCGCCGGAGGCGGCGACCGCGCTGATGTCCGGCGGCAGCGGGCTTCCGCCGACGGTCTCGGCGCCTGCGCTCGACGACTCGGACGGGGCCGGGGTGCGGGGCACCGGTGGTGTTCCTGGCGTACCGGGCGGGCCTGGTGCGCGTGGTGGTGCGGTGGGGGCGCATGGGTCGTACGGGGGGAGTGCGGTGCCTCCGGGTGTCGTTCCGCCGGGGGCTGTCCCGCCGGGGGCTGTCCCGTCCGGGGCTGTTCCGCCGGGTGGTACGCCGCCGCCCGCGCCCACGTACGGGTATCCGCAGGGGCCGCCCGGTCCGCGGGGGCCGGGTGTTCCCGGTACGCCCGCTTCGGGGACTCCGGCGCCGGGCACGCCCGCGCCGCCGGGCGGTGCCTCGTACGGTCGTCCGCCGGGTGCGCCGCCGGGGCCGCCGGCCGGGTCGCATGCCGGTGATATCGCCGATGCCGCCACCAGCAAGGCGGGGCCGCCGCCACGGCGTGGTGGCCGGGGGCTGACTCCGCCGCCGCCTCCGCCGCCGCCTCCTGGCGTGCCGGGGGTGCCTGGCGGGTCGTCCGGTGGGTATGTGCCGACGCAGATGGTGCCGTCGCACGGGGCGGGTGTGCCGGGTGTGCCGTCCGGGGCGGGGGCGTGGCCGCCGCCGAGTGTTCCGCCGGGGGGTCCGGGCGCCCCCGGCGGTCCGGGAGTGCCCGGCGCTCCGGGGGCCCCGGGTGCCTCGCGAGGTGCCGTGCACTATGAGGAGACCGTCCTGTCGGGGCCCCCGGTGCGCGGACCCGGCGTTCCTCCGCCGCCGCAGGCGCCCGGGGCGCCCCAGGCGGTGGCGCCCGCTCCCGGGCGGCAGGCGCCGATGCCGATGCAGTTGCCGGGGCAGCCGCCCGCGTACGGGTATCCGCCGCAGGGGCAGCCGACGGTCGGCCCCGGATATCAGGCCGTGTTGCGGTACCGGGCGCAGGACGGTTCGGAGCAGCAGGTGATCCGGCGTTCCGCGCCGGGGACGCCGCATCCGGAGTGGCAGATCTTCCACGAGCTGCGCGCGATGAACGTGCCACAGGACCAGGTGCTCGAACTCCACACCGAGCTGGAGTCCTGTGAGCTGCCGGGCGCGTACTGCGCGCGGATGATCCGGGAGCAGTGGCCGCAGGCGCGGATCACGAGCATCGCCTCGTACGGCACGGATCACCCGAGCCGGCAGCAGGGGATGCGGCAATTGCTGGCGCACCAGGGTGAGTTGCACCAGGTCGCCGACGGTCCGGCGCGTCCGGGGCCGGTGCGGGCGCCGTTGCCGCCGGTGCAGCCCGCGCCGCCGGTGCCGCCGGAGGCGGTGGCGCAGGAGCTGGCGGGGGCGTTCGGGCCGGGGGTGTTCCGGTTCGAGCAGGCGGCGGTGTCCCGGCAGGGTGTGCCGCCGGTCGTGGCGCACACGCTGGTGGTGGCCGGGCTGCCGGTGGACATGGGCCCGTTCTTCTGGGCGCAGGCCCAGCCGGGGCGGCCGGTGCCGACGCTGGCGGAGCTGGCGCAGGAGCGCGGGGTGCGGCCGGCGGCGGACGCCGGTTCGTATCTCGTCATGGGCAGTGACTTCGGCAAGGCGATCTGTGTGCAGTACGGCACGGCGAACATCGTGGCCGTGCCGGTGGAGCCGGGGCCGGGCGGGGCGCCGGTGCCGCCGCAGTTCGTGAACACCGGGCTGCCGGAGTTCGTACGGTGTCTGGCGCTGCTCGGGCGGATGTGGCGGCTGCGGTTCGGGTTGAACCAGGAGCAGGCGGGGCGGTGGACCGTCGATTTCCAGGCTCAGTTGGCCGCGCTCGATCCGGCGGCGCTCGGTTCGCCGGAGAGCTGGTGGTCGGTGCTGCTGGAGCAGATGTGGGACGGGTTGTTGTGACGCGTTGTCCGGTGCGGGGTGGCGCTGTCGCTGTTCTGTGAAGAGTGGGGTGCCGCTGCTCGATTGAGTCGATGAGCAGGCGCACGCGCGCGTGGAGGGCCGTTCCCGGCCGTTGTGGCGGGGGCGGCCCTTTTGCGTGCGTGCCTGCGGGCGTACGGAGGATGGACTGGCGTGCCGATGTACCGGCATGTGGGCGTATGGGACGGCTTGTCGAAGCCTCCGTAACCTGGCTGCGGAGTGTCGCGTTATGGACACCTCCGTCCGGTCTACCAAGATATGCGGCAAATCGAACTTCATGCATGTCTATGTCCGGTCCGGCGGAGAGGGGTTCCAGGATGCACGGCACATGGGTGTCGCCGCAGGGGTTCGTGACCGTCCGGGGGCGCGGCTACCGCCCCGATCAGGTCGACGCGTTCACCGAGGCCCTCTCGCAGGACCGTGACGCCGCCTGGGAACGCGCCGCGCGTCTCACCGTCCTCGCCAAGAACATGGAGGCGGAGGCCGGGCGACTTCGCGAGACGGCCGCCGGGCTGCCGCCGCAGACGTACGAGTGTCTGGGCGAGCGCGCGCAGCGGGTCCTGCGGCTGGCGCAGGAAGAGGCGGACGCCGTACGGGACGGGGTGCGGCGGGCGGGGCAGGAGCGGGTCGCCGAGGCCGAGTCGTACGCCCTCGGTGTGCGCCGGGAGGCGCAGGAGGAGGCGGACACGCTCCGCGCGGAGGTCGAGGAACGCGCCCGTCAGCTGTTGCTCGCCGCCCGCGCGGAGGCCGACGATCTGCGTGTCGGCGCCCGGCGGGACATCAAGGAGGGGCGTGGCGAGGCCCTTTCCGCGCTGCGCGAGGTGCGGCAGCGCACCACCGGCATGCTCGCCGAGCAGCACAAGGAGCATGCCGAGCGCTGGGCCGCCGCCGAGCGTGAGGTCGTCGGGTCGGCCGCCGCCCTTGACGCCGGTCACGCCGAGCGGGCCGCCCGCGCGGAGGCCGCTCTCGCCGCCGCCCAGCAGGCGTTCGCCGCCGCCGAGGAGTCCGCCGGGCGCCTCCAGGAGGAGGCTCGTGCCCGTGCCGCGGAACTTCTCGCCGACGCCCGTCTGCGTGAGGACCGCATCGCCCGCGAGACGGAACGTGTGCTGTGCGAACACGGCGAGCGCTGGGACGACGTACGCGCGCAGATGGACAACGTCCGCAGCAGCCTGGCCGCGCTGACGGGGGGCCGGGCTCCGGCGGAGTGAGGCGGTCGGCCCGGGGAGCCGGGTGGGGTGACGTGGGCCCTGGGCCCTGACCCTCGGTGGGCCGACACGCGCCGACACGCGCCGACACGCCGAGGTGCCGACGCTTCGACACGCCGAGATGTCGACGCGCCGACGCTTCGACACGCCGGTCAGTCGCTCGAAGCCCCCTCCTTAGGAGGCGCGTTCTCCTTGGGCGGGGCGTTCTCCTCGGGAGGCGCGTGCTCGGCTGGAGGGCCGCTCATAGCCTCGGGAGGGCCGCTCTCCTCGGGAAGGGCGTTCTCCTTGAGGACGGGGAAGCGTCTCGGGGCCAGGGTGAGGACGACCAGGAAGGCGAGGGCGGCGGCGCAGGCCGCGCCCAGGTAGACCGCGTCGACCGCGGCGGCGACGGCCCGGCGGGTCGCCTCCGAGGTGGTGGCGCCCGTGCCGAGCCCGTGGGTGACCGAGTCCAGGTCGCTCGCGCCGCCGAGCCGGGCGGCCAGCACCCCGTTCGCGATCGCGCCGAAGAGGGCCGCGCCGACGGTCTGGCCGGTCTGGCGGCAGAACAGGATCGACCCGGTGGCGGTGCCGCGTTCGGCCCAGCCCACGGTCGACTGGACGCCGACGATCAGCGGGAGCTGGAACAGGCCGAGCGCCGCCCCGAGGAGCAGCATGAGCAGCGTCGGCTGCCACGCCTGGCCGGGGTAGGGCAGGAAGGGGAACGCGAACAGGATGAGCGTGGCGAGGCCCATGCCGATCATCGCCGTGTCGCGGAAGCCGATGCGCCGGTAGACGTGCTGGCTGAGCGCGGCGGAGATCGGCCAGCTCAGCGTCCACACGGACAGCACGATTCCGGCCCCGATGGGCCCGAGTCCGAGTACGGACTGCGCGTACAGGGGCAGGAACACCGCCGGTGCGACCATCATCAGCCCCAGCGCGCCGAGGGCGAGGTTGACGGCGGCGATCGGCCTGCGGCGCCACACCCAGCCGGGGATGATGGGCTCGGCCGCGCGGCGTTCGATGACGACGACGAGGGCGGCCAGGGCGAGTCCGCCGCCGAACAGGGCGAGCGACGGGGCGGACAGCCAGGGCCAGGCGACCCCGCCCTGCACCAGCGCGGTCAGCAGGACGCCGCCGCAGGCGAACACGGCGAGCGCGCCCTCCCAGTCCACGCGCGGGCGCGCGGGCCGCGTTTCTCGCGGGCCTCCTTGCGCCGCTCGCCGGACCTCGCGCGCTTTTGGCCGGACCTCGCGCCCGGCCTCGCGCTGGGGTTCGTGCAGATGACGGACGATCAGCCACAGGGCGAGTCCGCCGACGGGCAGATTGACCAGGAAGATCCAGCGCCAGTCGGCGTACGCGGCGAGGACGCCGCCGACGCCCGGACCGGCGACCGCCGAGACCGCCCACACGGTGGAGAGCTTGGCCTGGATCTTCGGGCGTTCCTTCAGCGGGTACAGGTCGGCGGCCAGGGTCTGGACGGTGCCCTGGAGGGCGCCGCCGCCCAGGCCCTGGAGGATGCGGAAGGCGATGAGGGCGCCCATGTTCCAGGCGAGCGCGCACAGCAGGGAGCCGAGCAGGAACAGGATGGCGCCGGCGATCAGGACCGGCTTGCGGCCGAAGGTGTCGGAGAGTTTGCCGTAGACGGGGAGGCTGACGGTGACGGCGAGCAGATAGCCGGAGAACAGCCAGGAGAAGACGGAGAACCCGCCGAGGTCGCCGACGATCTGCGGTACGGCGGTGGAGACGATGGTGGAGTCGAGCGCGGCCAGCGCCATCGAGAGCATGAGCGCGGCGACGACGGCCCCGCGCTTGCCCCTCGCGGCCCGCTGCGCGGTGTCGGTGCCGGATATCGCGGGTCTGCTGCCGCCCACGTGGTATCCCCTCCCCAACTGGTTTCCCCTTGCAGTCATCTGCCGTGCGACAGCTTCCCATCACCGGCCGCCGGGGCGGGAGGTCCGGCAGGGGGGGGCGGCGGGAGGCCTGCCTCTCACTCGGTGGGAGGTCCGCCTCACACGGCGGGAGGCTTGACCCTCACGTCGCAGGAGGGTGGAGGCTCACTGCACCGGACGGTGGAGCCGACCCTGAGAAGGACTCCGCCCGGCGGTGGACTGCCCCTAGGGGTACCTCGGTCGCACGGGTGGGGGAGGGTTCGTACCCGCGGAGGATGAGAGGCCCCGGGGGGCTTCCTTAACCTGGCTTTACGCCGACGGGGGGCGCTGAGGAGACGGTTCACCGCACCTTGGGGGGTGGGGTTTTCCTCAGTAAAAGACTGCGCTGGGCACCAGGGTGCGGGACCCCTCCCGGACGGGAGACTCGTCGAGGCGGGGCCGCACCGCGTACGGCGGCACCACCTGGGCGTACGACCGCCCGACCCACCACGTTGTCCGCGACCTGGTCGCCACACGATCCAGCACTGACCGACATAGGAGAAATACCGTGACATCGGCTGTAACCATTCCCAGGCACGGGGGCACTGGAGGGCGTACGGCCGTTGCCGCGCGGGCGCGGCAGGTCGTCAAGGCGTACGGGGCCGGAGAGACCCGGGTCGTCGCGCTCGACCATGTGGACGTGGACATCGCCCGTGGTCAGTTCACCGCGATCATGGGCCCCTCGGGCTCGGGCAAGTCGACCCTGATGCACTGCCTGGCCGGTCTCGACACCGTCTCCAGCGGGAAGATCTATCTCGACGACACCGAGATCACCGGTCTGAAGGACAAGAAGCTCACCCAGCTGCGCCGCGACCGGATCGGCTTCATCTTCCAGGCGTTCAACCTGCTGCCGACGCTGAACGCGATAGAGAACATCACGCTGCCCATGGACATCGCCGGCCGTAAGCCGGACCGCGCCTGGCTGGAGCAGGTCGTGGAGACCGTCGGGCTCGCCGGGCGGCTCAAGCACCGGCCGACCCAGCTCTCCGGCGGCCAGCAGCAGCGGGTCGCCGTGGCCCGCGCCCTCGCCGCCCGGCCCGAGATCATCTTCGGCGACGAGCCCACCGGCAACCTCGACTCCCGCGCGGGCGCCGAGGTACTGGGCTTCCTGCGCCGCTCGGTGGACGACCTCGGCCAGACCATCGTGATCGTCACCCACGACCCGGTCGCCGCGTCCTACTCGGACCGGGTGCTGTACCTCGCCGACGGCCGGATCGTCGACGAGATGTACAACCCGACCGCCGATCAGGTCCTGGACCGCATGAAGGACTTCGACGCGCGGGGGCGCACGTCATGACCGTGTGGAAGACCTCCCGGCGCAACTTCCTCGCGCACAAGGGGCGCATGGCCCTGTCGGCGGTGGCGGTGCTGCTGTCGGTCGCCTTCGTCTGCGGCACGCTCGTGTTCACCGACACCATGAACACGACGTTCGACAAGCTCTTCCAGGCCACCGCCGCCGATGTCACCATCAGCACCGAGGAGGCCTCCGACACCGGCGAGACCACCGCCGACAACGGCAGGCCCCCGGTGATGCCGGCGTCCGTGGCCGAGCGGGCGAAGGGCGCCGAGGGCGTCCGGTCGGTGGAGGGGGCCGTCGCCTCGACCTCCGTGACCGTGATCGACGCCGACAAGGACAGCCTCTCGGCGTCCGGCGGCGCCCCGACCATCGTGGGCAGCTGGAACAGCAACGACGCCCGCACCATGGAGATCGCCTCCGGTGCCGCGCCCCAGGGCGCCGACCAGGTCATGGTCGACAGCGACACCGCCGACAAGCACGACCTCAAGCTCGGTGACCGGATCGGCATCATCACCGCCCTGGGCACCCACCAGGCGAAGATCTCCGGCATCGCCGACTTCACGGTCACCAACCCCGGCGCCGCGGTCTTCTACCTCGATGTCCCGACCGCCCAGCGGATCCTGACCGGCGAGAGCGACGTCTTCACCAGCGTCCACGTCACCGCGGCGCCCGGCTTCACCGACGCCCAGGTCAAGAAGAACGTCAGCGCGGCGCTCGACGGCGGCTACAAGGTGCAGACCGCCAAGGAGGTCGCGGACGCGGGCGCGGCGGACGTCGAGGAGTTCATGGGCGTCATCAAGTACGCCATGCTCGGCTTCGCCGGGATCGCCTTCCTCGTCGGCGTGTTCCTGATCATCAACACGTTCTCCATGCTGGTCGCCCAGCGCACCCGGGAGATCGGCCTGATGCGGGCCATCGGCTCCTCCCGCAAGCAGGTCAACCGGTCCGTGCTGGTCGAGGCGCTGCTGCTGGGCCTGGTCGGCTCGGTGCTCGGCGTGCTCGGCGGTGTCGGGCTCGCGGTCGGCCTGATGAAGCTCATGGGCGCAGCGGGCATGAACCTGTCCACCGACGACCTGACCGTGGCCTGGACGACCCCCGTGGTCGGCATGGTCCTCGGCGTCGTCGTCACCGTCCTGGCCGCCTATCTCCCGGCCCGCCGCGCGGGCAAGGTCTCGCCCATGGCCGCGCTGCGCGACGCCGGAGCCCCGCCCGACGCCAGGGCAGGGCGGATCCGCGCCGCCATCGGAGCGCTGCTCACCGGCGGCGGCGTCTTCGGCCTCTACCTCGCGGCCGACGCCGACAAGGCGAGCGAGGGCGCCCTGTGGCTCGGCGGCGGCGTACTGCTGTCGCTGATCGGCTTCGTCGCCATCGGCCCGCTGCTCGCCGGGGCCGTGGTCCGGGTCCTCAGCGCGATCCTGCTACGGGCCTTCGGCCCCGTCGGCCGCCTCGCCGAGCGCAACGCCCTGCGCAACCCGCGCCGCACCGGCGCCACCGGCGCGGCCCTGATGATCGGCCTCGCCCTGGTCGCCTGTCTGTCGGTCGTCGGCTCCTCGATGGTCGCCTCGGCCACCGAGGAACTCGACCAGAGCGTCGGCACGGACTTCATCATCCAGAGCGACAGCGGCCAGCTCATCACCCCGCAGGCCGTGCAGGCGGTACGGGACACCGAGGGCGTGGGCCATGTCACCGAGTACAAGTGGACGCAGGCCGATTTCAGCACCCCCGACGGCGAGACGCTCAAGGGCACCGCGATCACGGCCGCCGACCCGACGTACGCCACCGACCTCAGGGTCGAGACCGTCCAGGGCGACCTGGCCGACGCCTATCAGCCGGACTCCATGTCCGTCCACGAGCAGTTCGCCAAGGACCACGGCATCAGCCTCGGCTCCACGATCGGCGTCGACTTCAAGGACGGCTCCACGGCCCAGCTGACCGTCCGCGCCATCACCAGCAGCGAAGCGGTCATCGACGCGGGCGCGATGTACACGTCCATCGACACGATGGCCACGTACGTTCCCGCCGACAAGATGCCGCTGGACTCGATCCTCTTCGCGTCGGCCGAGGACGGCCGGGCTGCGGCGGTGTACAAGGCGCTGGAGACCTCCCTGGACGACTATCCGCAGTACACGGTCCGGGACCAGAGCGACTACAAGGAAGCCATCCAGGACCAGGTCGGCCAGATGCTGAACATGATCTACGGCCTGCTGGCCCTCGCGATCATCGTCGCCGTCCTCGGGGTCGTGAACACCCTCGCCCTGTCGGTGGTGGAGCGCACCCGGGAGATCGGCCTGATGCGGGCGATCGGCCTGTCCCGCAGGCAGATGCGGCGGATGATCCGCCTGGAGTCGGTGGTGATCGCCCTGTTCGGCGCCCTGCTCGGCCTGGGCCTGGGCATGGGCTGGGGCGCGACCGCCCAGCAACTGCTCGCCCTGGAGGGGCTCAAGGTCCTGGAGATCCCCTGGCCGACGATCATCGCCGTCTTCATCGGCTCCGCCTTCGTCGGACTGTTCGCCGCGCTGATACCGGCCTTCCGGGCGGGACGTATGAACGTCCTGAACGCGATCGCGACGGACTGATCTCTCCGGGGGCTGGGGGCTGGGGGCGGGGGCCGGGCGGGGCTGGGAGGGGCCCAGGAACCAGGAAGGTCCAGGAAGGGCGTCCAGGAAGGGCCGGGAGGGTCCAGGAAGGGCGTCCAGGAAGGGCCGGGAAGTCCAGGAAGGTTCACGACCACCGCATACGGGGGTTGCGGGGGAGGACGGCCCCGGCGGGCGCAGTACGCGCTTGCCGGGGCCGTCGGCGTTCCGGGGGGCCGGTGGGGGCCGGTAGGGGCCGGTTCGCTGTCGGCGGGCACCGGTTCGCCGCCTGGGGAGAGGAGGGGGCGCGAAGTGCGGGCGCGGGCGCGGGACGGGGGCGTGTGCGCCGGGGCGGTTTCTCAGCGCTCCGGCGGCTGTCGGTGGGGCGTCGTAGGCTGGACACACCCCGGCCCGTGACGCGTGTCGGGCCCTTCGTGTTGCCCACCCCCGAAATTTCGGTGCCCCGGGTTTCGGTGTCCCGAGTTTCAGGTGTCGGCGTCAGCGCCGATCCCGCCCCCAGCCCCCTCCCGACCCGACCCGACCCGACCCACCCCCGGACAAAGAAAGCCCCTCCATGAGCCTGCACGGTCTGCTCGACGCCGTCGTCAAGGACGCCGCCCTCGCGGAAGCGATCAAGGCGGCTGCCGACGGCAACCGCATGCACATCGACCTGGTCGGCCCGCCCGCCGCCCGCCCCTTCGCGGTGGCGGCGCTGGCCCGCGAGTCCACCCGTACCGTGCTCGCGGTCACGGCCACCGGGCGTGAGGCGGAGGACCTGGCGGCGGCCCTGCGTTCCCTGCTGCCGCCGGACGGCGTCGTGGAGTACCCCTCCTGGGAGACGCTGCCGCACGAGCGCCTCAGCCCCCGCAGCGACACCGTGGGCCGACGCCTCGCCGTGCTGCGGCGCCTCGCCCACCCGCGCCCCGACGACCCGGAGACGGGCCCCGTCTCGGTGGTCGTGGCGCCCGTGCGGTCCGTGCTCCAGCCGCAGGTCAAGGGCCTGGGCGACCTGGAGCCGGTGGCGTTGCGGACGGGGCAGACGGCGGACCTCAACCAGATCGTGGACGCCCTCGCCGGCGCCGCCTACGCGCGCGTGGAGCTGGTCGAGAAGCGGGGCGAGTTCGCCGTGCGCGGCGGCATCCTGGACGTCTTCCCGCCCACCGAGGAACACCCCCTGCGCATCGAGTTCTGGGGCGACGACGTCGAGGAGATCCGCTACTTCAAGGTCGCCGACCAGCGCTCCCTGGAGGTCGCCGAACACGGCCTGTGGGCACCGCCCTGCCGGGAGCTGCTGCTCACCGACGACGTGCGGGCACGCGCGCGTGCGCTCGCCGAGGCCCACCCGGAGCTGGGCGAGCTGCTCGGCAAGATCGCCGAGGGCATCGCGGTGGAGGGCATGGAGTCCCTCGCCCCGGTCCTGGTCGACGACATGGAACTGCTGCTGGACGTGCTGCCCCAGGGCGCGATGGCCGTCGTATGCGACCCGGAGCGGGTGCGTACGCGCGCGGCGGATCTGGTGGCGACCTCACAGGAGTTCCTCCTGGCGTCCTGGGCGGCCACCGCGGGCGGCGGCGAGGCGCCCATCGACGTCGGCGCGGCCTCCCTGTGGCCCATCGCGGACGTACGGGCACGCGCGCGGGAGCTGGGCACGCTGTGGTGGACGGTGTCGCCGTTCGCCGCCGACGAGGAACTGACGGCGGGCTTCGAGACCGACGCCGGCGACACCCTCAAGCTCGGCATGCACGCGCCCGAGACCTACCGGGGCGACACCGCGCGGGCGCTCGCCGACACCAAGGGCTGGCTCGCCGACGGCTGGCGCACGGTGTACGTCACCGAGGCCCACGGCCCGGCCGCCCGTACGGTCGAGGTGCTCGGCGGTGAGGGCATCGCGGCCCGGCTGGACACGGACCTGGGCGAACTGAGCCCGTCCCTGGTGCAGGTGGCCTGCGGTTCGATCGACTACGGCTTCGTGGACCCGGCGCTCAAGCTCGCCGTGCTCACCGAGACCGACCTGTCCGGCCAGAAGGCCGCCGGACGCGACGGCGCGCGCATGCCCGCGCGGCGCCGCAAGACCATCGACCCGCTCACCCTGGAGGCGGGCGACTACATCGTCCACGAGCAGCACGGCGTGGGCCGCTACATCGAGATGGTGCAGCGCACGGTGCAGGGCGCCACCCGCGAGTACCTGGTCGTGGAGTACGCGCCCGCCAAGCGCGGCCAGCCCGGCGACCGCCTGTACATCCCCACCGACCAGCTGGAGCAGATCACCAAGTACGTCGGTGGCGAGGCGCCCACCCTGCACCGGCTCGGCGGCGCCGACTGGACCAAGACCAAGGCCCGCGCCAAGAAGGCCGTCAAGGAGATCGCCGCCGACCTGATCAAGCTCTACAGCGCGCGCATGGCCGCCCCCGGCCACATCTTCGGGCCCGACACGCCGTGGCAGCGCGAGCTGGAGGACGCCTTCCCCTACGCGGAGACGCCCGACCAGCTCACCACCATCGCCGAGGTCAAGGAGGACATGGAGAAGTCGGTCCCCATGGACCGCCTGATCTGCGGCGACGTCGGCTACGGCAAGACCGAGATCGCGGTGCGGGCCGCCTTCAAGGCCGTACAGGACGGCAAGCAGGTCGCGGTCCTCGTGCCGACGACACTGCTGGTGCAGCAGCACTTCGGGACGTTCAGCGAGCGGTACGCGCAGTTCCCGGTGAATGTGCGGGCGCTGTCCCGGTTCCAGAGCGACACCGAGGCCAAGGCGGCCCTGGAGGGGCTGCGCGAGGGCTCGGTGGACATCGTCATCGGCACCCACCGGCTGTTCTCGGCCGAGACCAAGTTCAAGGACCTCGGCCTGGTCATCGTCGACGAGGAACAGCGCTTCGGCGTCGAGCACAAGGAGCAGCTGAAGAAGCTGCGCGCCAATGTCGACGTACTGACGATGTCCGCGACCCCCATCCCGCGCACCCTGGAGATGGCGGTCACCGGCATCCGCGAGATGTCGACCATCACCACCCCGCCCGAGGAACGCCACCCGGTGCTCACCTTCGTCGGCCCGTACGAGGAGAAGCAGATCGGCGCCGCGATCCGCCGCGAGCTGCTGCGCGAGGGCCAGGTCTTCTACATCCACAACCGGGTCGAATCCATCGACCGCGCGGCGGCCCGGCTGCGCGAGATCGTCCCCGAGGCGCGGATCGCCACCGCGCACGGGCAGATGTCGGAGTCCGCGCTGGAACAGGTCGTGGTCGACTTCTGGGAGAAGAAGTTCGACGTGCTGGTGTCGACCACGATCGTGGAGTCCGGCATCGACATCGCCAACGCCAACACCCTCATCGTGGAGCGCGGCGACACCTTCGGCCTCTCCCAGCTGCACCAGCTGCGCGGGCGCGTCGGGCGCGGCCGGGAGCGCGGGTACGCGTACTTCCTGTACCCGCCGGAGAAGCCGCTGACCGAGACCGCGCACGAACGGCTCGCGACCATCGCCCAGCACACCGAGATGGGCGCGGGCATGTACGTCGCCATGAAGGACCTGGAGATCCGCGGCGCCGGAAACCTCCTGGGCGGCGAGCAGTCCGGCCATATCGCGGGCGTCGGCTTCGACCTGTACGTCCGGATGGTCGGCGAGGCCGTCGCGGACTACCGGCGGCAGCTGGAGACCGGCGAGATCGAGGAGCCCCCGCCGCTGGAGGTCAAGATCGAACTGCCGGTCGACGCGCACGTCCCGCACGACTACGCGCCCGGCGAGCGGCTGCGTCTCCAGGCGTACCGGTCGATCGCCTCCGCCAACACCGAGGACGACATCAGGGCGGTCCGCGAGGAACTCACCGACCGCTACGGCAAGCTGCCCGAGCCCGTCGAGAACCTGCTCCTGGTGGCCGGCCTGCGGATGCTGGCGCGCGCGTGCGGGGTGGGCGAGGTGGTCCTCCAGGGCACCAACATCCGCTTCGCGCCCGTCGAGCTGCGCGAGTCGCAGGAACTGCGCCTGAAGCGGCTGTACCCCGGCAGTGTCATCAAGCCCGCCGCGCACCAGGTGCTGGTGCCGCGCCCGAAGACCACGAAGGTGGGCGGCAAGCCGCTGGTCGGGCGGGATCTGCTGGGGTGGGTGGGGGAGTTCTTGGCGTCGGTGGTGGGGTCGTAGGCGCGGGGCGCGGGGCGCTAGGCGCTAGGCGTGCTGGCTGGGGCCGGTATGGGTGACCGCCGGGTCCGATAGGGGTGGGGTCGGGTCCGGTGAGGGTGACCGCCGGGCCCGGTGCGCGTGACCGCCGGGCTTGGTACGGGTGAAGCCGCCCGCGGGAGGTGAGGTGCCGCGGACGGCTTCGGTTCAAGGTGTTTCACGACGGATCGTGATGTTCATGCTGGTCATGATGTTCGTGGTGGTGCAAGGTGATTCGAGGTGGTTCGGGGTGTCCTCCGTGGGGTCTCCGGCCTACGGCTGCTCGGGCCTTTCGCGGTCCATGCCGAGCGCGCCCTCAGCCTTTTGCTGCGCGTCGTCGACCTGGCTCTCGTACTTGTTGCCCGTTTTCTCGTTGGCCTTCTGTTCCGCCGCGTCGGACATGGGCTTGGCCTTGTCCTGACCGTGGCTCTTGAACCTGTCGAAGATGCCCATCCAGAGCTCCTTCCGGAGGTGACTCAACACCGACGATACGCCCGAGTTGCGTAAATTGCGCGGCTGGGTGTGGTGTGGTCTGAACCTCTCGGGCGCTACGGTTCGCGGGAGGCGGGGAACGCCCGTCGGGGGCGGAACGCGCGGGTGAGCGCGGGTGAGGGGGAGGGGCACGCCGTGATGCGTCTGAGGGGTGGGGCCGTGATCGCCGCCGCGCTGCTGATGGCCGTGACCGGCTGCACGGAGGGAATCCCGGGCACCGGTGAACCGGCGGAGCCCGGCGGCGGGGACGGGGGCGCAGCGGCGGGCCAGGGTGGGGGCGCGGCGCTGGCCGCCGCCCGGGAGTTGACGGTCAAGGGCCGGGCGCCGAAGACCGGGTACGACCGGGACCGGTTCGGCACCCCCTGGGCCGACACCGACTCCAACCGGTGCGACACCCGCGACGACATCCTCGAACGGGACCTGGCGGACGTGGAGTTCACCGACGGCCGCTGCGAGGTGGCCTCCGGCACGCTCGACCCCGACCCCTACACCGGTCAGGAGGTCGCCTACGTACGCGGGCGCAGCCAGGTCGACATCGACCATCTCGTCGCCCTCTCCGACGCCTGGCAGAAGGGCGCCCAGGGCTGGGAGGCCGGCAAGCGCATCGCCTTCGCCAACGACCCCCTGAACCTGCTCGCCGTCGACGCGAGCACCAACCGCTCCAAGGGCGACGGCGACACGGCGACCTGGCTGCCGCCCAACAAGGCGTACCGGTGCACCTATGTCGCGGGCCAGGTCGCCGTGAAGCGCAAGTACGGCCTGTGGGTGACGTCCGCAGAACGGGACGCCATGACCCGCGTCCTGTCCGGCTGCCCCGACGAACCCCTCCCGACGGGCGGCAACCCGACGGCGGCCCCGCCTCGGTTCAGCGCGGACTGAGGCGGACTCGGTGGTGACGTCGGGGGTGGCGGTGGCTCAGCCGGTCAGTTCGTCCACGTCGATGACCTCGCCGGACGGCTCGTCCGCCGGTACGGGCTCGTCGAAGTCGCTGAAGACGACACTGCCCGGGTCGTTCGCCGCGGCACTGTCCACTCGCAGCAGATACGGCTCCCCCTCGGTGGCGACGTACAACGTGTAGGTGTCGGCGCCGTCCTTCTCGCGCAGGACGATCGCGGGCGTGCCGTCGACGGTGGTGGTCTCACCGCGCGTGGCGTCCGAGCGCACGCCCCCGGCGCCGGCCAGGACGGTGTCCAGATCGCAGAACGCCCCGATGTCCGTGCCGTCCGCGTCCGTCGCCGACGTCCGGGTCCACTGCCCGGCCAGCAGGGCGACCGTCGCGTCGACGTCCTCCTGGGGCTCGCCCTCGCTCTGCGCGCGCAGGAACGCCTCGTCGTAGCGCAGATAGAGGGAGCCGCCGGTCTTGATCAACTCGGCCTCGCCCTGACCGTCGAAGCCGAACGTGCCCGCGCAGTCGCCCTTCCGGTCCACCGCCATGTCGAGCCGGATCGTGCCGCCGCTCGTCTCGTCGGGGATGTCGCCCTTCATCCGCAGCGACTCTGCCGCCGCGGTCGCCTCGACGGCCCGCTCGGCGATCTCGCCGCCGGTCAGCCCGGGAAAGAGTTCTGCTGACGCGGACCGGTCCGTGGGGGAGGTGGACGCGGCCGGGGCGGCGGACACCGGGTCCGTCGTCTGCGCCCGGCCGGTGCCGCCGCCGTCCTGGCCGGACCCGCAGCCGGTGAGACCGGCGGCCGTCACGGTGGCGAGACACAGGGCGGCAAGTGTCGTACGACGCATGGGAGATCCTCGGAGATACGGGCTTCCGGGCCCGGGGGGGGTGTGCGGCGGGGCCGCTTGTTCGGGGTGTGCGGTGGGGCGCTCGGCGTGGGGCGCGGGGCGCGGGTGGGGCGTTCGGCGTGGGGCGCGGGGCGTGTCTGGATGGTTCACGCCCCACACGGAGCCCAGGCGGGTCGGTCCGTCGGTCTGCCGGTCTGTCGGCCCTGGGTCAGGCCGTCTTCTTCCAGTCCTGGCAGCCGGACGTCTTGAAGTAGGCGTCGGACGCGGTGATCGTCACGATCGCGGAACCGCTGACATTGTTGTTCGCGATGATCGACTCCAGGCCGTGCTCGGCGTCCTTGTCGCGCTCCCAGTAGCACATGTCGTCGGTGTTCCCGGACGACGTGTAGGTGCCGGGCGCGATGTCGACGCCGACCTTGAACATCCCCCCGTCGCCCGCCATCTCCGTCGCCGGCGTACCGCCCTTGGCGTCCGGGTCGACGGCCTCCCAGTCCGAACAGCCGCTGGACTTGAAGATCTTGTCGGACGCCGGGATGGTGACGTAACTGGTGCCGGTGACATTGTCGTTCGCCAGGATCGACTCGAACTCGCCCTTGGCGTCCTTCGCGCGCTCCCAGTAGCACATCGCGTCGGTGTTGCCGCTGGTCCGATAGGTACCGGCCGGCACATCGGAGCCGATCTGATACTCGCCGTCCCCGCCGAACGCCGACTCCTTCTTCTCGGTCTCCTCGGCCGCGTCCCCCGAGCCCGACTCCTTCTGGTCGCCGGACGCGCCCTCCGCCGACGCCGAAGAGCCCTTGTCGCCGCCGGAACCGTCGTCGCCCCCACCGCTCACCGACACCGCGCCGATGACGACGATCCCCACGACTGCGCCCAGCGCGATCTTGCCCTTCATGCCCATGGCAGTTCCCTCCCCAAAGCGTTGACCGCCTCTGTCGGGCAGTCGCTCGTTCGATGGGTCAATAAGAGCATCGACTGTGAACCGAGTCAACAAGGTTCACGTCTTCAGGTCGGTACACGGCCGTGAACTCCCGGATCTTGCATACTGCCCGTGAATGGGTGGATCGTGCATACGTCGTATGCTCGGGGTCACATACGGGACGCTGGACGACGGGACGAGGGGAGCGGGGCGAGTGCAGGACAACGCGACAGAGGTGACCGCTGCGGGGATCGCACGGCTCGCGGGCGTGGGACGTGCCGCCGTCAGCAACTGGCGCCGTCGCCACGCCGACTTCCCCAAACCCGTCGGCGGCACCGAGACCAGCCCGTCCTTCGCCCTCGCCGAGGTCGAACGCTGGCTGCGCCACCAGGGCAAGCTCGCCGAGGTCCCGCTCCGTGAACGCGTCTGGCAGCAACTCGCCGGACACCCCGAGGGCCCGGCGACCGCGCTGATCCACGCCGGGTGCGTACTGCTGCTGATCCAGGACCGGCCGACCGTGTGGCTGGACGTGGCCGCCGGCTCGGACGAGCGGCTCGCGGCCATGCTGCCGGGGGAACTGGAGCCGGTGATCGTCGCGAGGTTCGGCGGCGCGGGGCGGCGACGGGGCGGGGCGAGTGGGGCCAGTGGGGCGAGTGGAACTGGAGGTACGGGTGGTGCCGGTGGCGTAGGCGGGGCAGTCCGGGCGGCGAGTGTGAATCCGCCGTGGGGTGTGAACGGCCCTTGGGCGGTCAACAGCTCCGCCGCCGGTGACCGCCCCGCCGCGAGCAACACCTCCGCCGCGAGCAACACCCCCGCCGCCGTCAACGGCCCGCCGCCCGTCAACACCCCCACGGCTGTGAACAGCCCGGCCCCCGTACACAACCCAGCACCCGTACACGCCCCGGCCGCTGTGAACACCCCAGGCACCGCGAACACCCAGGCCGCCGTCAACACCCCGGCCACCGTGAACCCACCCCCCGCTGTGAACACCACCCCCGCTGTTCACACCCCCACCGGCCCCGAACTCCTCCCCTCCGCCCCCCTCCTCCGCGGCGCCGCCGAACTCGCCGCCGAGATGGGCGCCCGGCAGACCTTCGAGTTCCTGCTCGGCCGGCATCTGGACGCCAACCCCCGCCAATACACCCTCACGCCCGCCGAACTGGCCGACCTCATGGCCCGTCTCGCCGGACCCGCCCGGATCGTCCTCGACCCCGCCTGCGGCACCGGCGCCCTGCCCAGGGCCGTCGACCCGCGCCCCGACCAGGAGTTCCATCTCCAGGACAGCGCACCGGAGCTGGCGGCGTTCACCGCGCTCCGGCTCGCGCTGCACTCGGGCGCCGCCGTACGCGCCGCTGTCGGTGACACCCTGCGCGCCGACGCCCACCCCGGACTGCGCGCCGACGCCGTGCTGTGCCATCCGCCGTTCAACGAGCGCAACTGGGGCCACGACGAACTGGCGTACGACCCCCGCTGGGAGTACGGCTTCCCGGCGCGCACCGAGTCCGAGCTGGCCTGGGTGCAGCACGCGCTGGCCCGGCTCAAGGAGGGCGGCACCGCCGTCCTGCTGATGCCGCCCGCCACCGCCTCCCGCCGCTCCGGCCGCCGGATCCGCGCCGACCTCTTGCGGCGCGGCGCCCTGCGCGCCGTGATCGCGCTGCCCGTCGGGGCCGCCCCGCCGCACAGCATCCAGCTCCACCTGTGGGTGCTGCGCCGGCCCGGCACCGCGCCCGCGGCCCCGGAGGTGCTGCTGGTCGACACCGGGCAGTACGCCGGGGAGGGCCGCGGCGGGCCCGACTGGCGGGCCGTCAGGGACGCGGTGGCCGAGGCGTGGAGCGCGTTCGACCGCGCGGGCACGCTTCGAGAGCGGCCGGGGCTGGCGCGTTCGATGCCGGTCATCGACCTCCTCGACGACGATGTGGACCTCGCCCCCGCCCGTCACCTCCCGCCCCCGGCGGCGGCCGAAGGCGCGGAGGCGCTCGCCGCGGTCAGGGAGCGCCTGGGCGAGACCCTGCGCCTCACCGGCGACCTCACGCCCCCTCCGGTCACCCCCGCCCACACCGCGCGCTGGCCCCTCACCACCATCGGCGAACTCGCCCGCGGGGGCGCGCTCGTGATGCGCTCCAGTACGAACACCGCCCACGCGCGCGTGCCGGGCGCTCCGGCCACCGACAGCCCCCCCGCGCGCGTGCCGGTCCTGACCGACCACGACGTCCTGTCCGGCGCCGCCCCCACCGGCGCCCTGCCGGAGGGCGACGAGGAGACCGTGCTCACCGAGCCCGGCGACGTCGTCGTACCGGTGCTCGGCGGCGGCGCCATGGCGCGCGTGATCGACGACGCGACCGGGGGCGCCGCCCTGGGCCGCAATCTCGTCCTGCTGCGCCCCGACCCCACCGCGCTCGACGCGTGGTTCCTCGCCGGCTTCCTGCGCGGCACCGCCAACAACCGCCAGGCCAGCAGCTATGCCTCCACCGCCACCCGGCTCGACGTGCGCCGCCTGCAACTGCCCCGCCTCGCCCTGAACGAACAACGCCGCTACGGCGCGCGCTTCCGCGCCCTGGACGAGTTCGAACGGGCGCTCAGGCGCGCGAACCGCACCGGGGAGCAACTCGTACGCGGGATGTACGACGGCCTGACCGACGGCACGGTGGCCCCCGACTGAGCCGCGCGGCACCGGCCCGCTGAGCCGCGCCGCACCGGCCCGCGAAGCACCCGCGCGCGAGGCGCCGGCACGGGCGGCACCGCCAAGGGCGGCGACAGGGGCGGGAGAACGGCAACCGGAGCGCCGTATCCGGCGTCGTAGCAGCCGAAGCGGCGGCGCCGCTGCGACGTGCGGGGACGCGGGGAGTGATCAGGTCGACAACGGTTCGGTACAACCCGGGACCGGTTGTCCGTGTCGGCCTATACGCTCGAAGCGACCATCGCACGACCGGCAGCGCACGGGGCCGGCCGCGCGCGCCCGTTCCAGGTTTCCCGTCCCAGGTTTCAGGAGCAGCCATGCATGGCCACGGCTATACGCAGCCGGTGAAGCGGCCACCTTCCACAGGGGTGCTGGTGTTCCTGCGTGTGCTGTTCGTGGTGGTCTCGGTCTGTAGCCTCGGCTTCCTGACCGCGTCGATGATGCTGCGCCTGGCGCTCGTCACGCGCAAGGCCCTGGACTGGGTGCTGTTCGTGGCCGTCGTGGCCATCGACATCCTCGCCATGGTGCTGATCGGCAAAGACCCGGGCGACGAGATCGACACGGCCATCGGCTACACCGGCCTCACCCTGCTGCTGGTCACCCTCGCCGCCGCCGTCGTGTACTACCTCACCGCCGAGATCCGCCACTACCACGACCGCCGGCTCCACTACGCCCCGTACGCGCCCGCGCCCGCCCCGGGGCCCGCGTACGGCTACCCGCAGCCGCAGCCCCCGTACACCGCGACCACGGTCTCCCAGCTGCCGCCCGCCCACCGCCCGCCGCACACCCCGCCTCCCCCGAGCGCCCCGCACGGCACGCCCGTGCCGCACGCCCCGCAACCCCCGCACACACCGCCCCCGATGGCCCACCCGGCGACGCCGACGCCGCCGCCCCAGCGACCCGCGCGGATCGACGAGGTGCGCGCGGAGCTGGACGAGCTGAGCGACTACCTGCGCAACCAGGACGGCCGGCCCGAGGGCGACAGGTGACCGTGACGGCAGGACGGGTCGTCGCCGACCGCTACGAACTGGCCACACTGATCGGGCAGGGCGGCATGGGCCAGGTCTGGACCGCCTACGACCGGCGCCTGGACCGGCGGGTCGCGGTGAAGCTGCTGCGCCCCGACAAGGTCGCCGGGCAGGAGGCCGACGAACTGCGCCGCCGCTTCGTGCGCGAGTGCCGGGTGACCGCCCAGGTCGACCACCCCGGCCTGGTCACCGTCCACGACGCGGGCAGCGAGGGCGAGGAACTCTTCCTCGTCATGCAGTACGTGGACGGCGCCGACCTCTCCGACCACCTCGCCGAGCACGACCCGTACCCCTGGCAGTGGACGGTGGCGGTCGCCGCGCAGCTGTGCGCCGTCCTGAGCGCCGTGCACGCCGTGCCGATCGTCCACCGCGACCTCAAGCCGCGCAACGTGATGGTCAAGCAGGACGGCACGGTCACCGTCCTCGACCTCGGCGTGGCGTCCGTCATGGACAGCGACACCACCCGCCTCACGCACACCGGCTCCCCCATCGGCTCGCCCGCCTACATGGCGCCCGAACAGGCCATGGGCGGCGCGGTCGGCCCGTACACCGACCTGTACGCGCTCGGGGTGCTGATGCACGAACTGCTCAGCGGCGACGTACCGTTCGCGGGCTCCACCGCGCTGGGCGTCCTGCACCGGCATCTGTACGAGCCCCCGCTGCCCGTGCGCCGCATCCGCCCCGAGGTCCCCGAGGCACTGGAAACCCTCGTCCTGCGGCTGCTCTCGAAGGACCCGCAGCACCGTCCGGGCTCCGCCCAGGAGGTGTACGAGGACCTGGCGCTGCTGCTGCCCGCGCGCGGGATGCCGACCGGGGCGCCCCTCGACCCCATGCGGCCCTTCCTGCGCCCGCACGCCCCCTGGCCGGCCCGCGCGCGCACGCCCGCGCCCCAGCCCGCCCCCGCCACCCCGCCGCCCGACGAGAAGCCGGACGTCGCCAAGGCCGTCGACGAGGTCAAGCGGCTGCTCGGCGAGGGCCGCATCACCCAGGCCGTCGACATCCTCGGCGCGATCCTGCCCACCGCCGCCGAGCAGCACGGCGAGCACTCCCCGGTGGTCCGCACCCTGCGCAAGCAGTACGCCGCCACGCTCATGGACGACGGCCAGTACCGGCGTGCCCTGCCCGAACTGCGCCGCCTCGCCGACGAACGCGCCGCCGAGGCCGGCCAGGCCGACCCGCAGGCCCTGCGGTTCCGCTACGACGCCGCCCAGTGCCTGGAACAGCTCGGCGAACCGGCGGCGGCCCTCGCGGCCTACCGCGCGCTGCTGCCGTACTACGAGAACCAGTACGTCTCCGGCGACCCCGGCCTCGCCCACGAGGTGCGGCGGCGGATCGGGCATCTGCTGCTCGCCCTCGGCGACCGCAGCGCCGCTCACGAGACGCTGATGCGGCTCCTGCACGATGTGGAGCGGCTGGGCGGCCTCGCGCATCCGCTGGCGCTGGAGGTACGGCGGACGTTGCAGTGGCTGGGGCAGGTACGGGGCTGAGCTCGGCCGAGCCGACGTGCCGGTCTGGTCGGTCTGGTTCGTCTGTCGGCGTGTCGGTCCGTAGGCGTGTCGGCGTGTCGGTCTGTCGGCCTGGGGTTCCGGGTGTGGCCGACACGCCGTCGCCCGCGCGGGGCGGGCGGTGGAAAAATGCGCCTATAGGACGCTGCCGGGGCGATGCGCGGGCGCTGTGCGCGGTGGCCGGGCGTGGTGGTGGCCGGGGGCGGGCGGGGGCGCGGAGCGCGGCGGTGCCCGAAGTCGTGGTGAATCGTTGGTCGAATGGGTTGGCCAGAGCTTGCTCGCTGCCTACCATCGATCACCGCAAGACTTTGTGCACCGCCGCACAATCTCCTCGGGAGGTTCCCTTGCACCGCCGTCGTCGCACCGCGCTCGTCCTGTCCGCCGTGATCGCCGCCGCGGCCCCGCTGCTCACCGCGTGCGGAAACGACGCGCACCCGGGTGCGGCAGCCGTCGTGGGCGATCAGCGGATCACCGTGTCGCAACTGGAGAACCGGGTCGGTGAGGTACGCGACGCGCAGCGGGCCGCGGTGACCGACGAGGCGCAGTACGCGCAGACCATCGCCGAGACCGGCAGTCTCACCCGGGACACCCTGCACGGCATGGTCCTGGACCAGGTGCTGAACCGTGCCGCCAAGGACGCCGGTGTCACCGTGACCCGCAATGAGGTCCAGACCTTCCGCGGCGAGCTGGAGGCCCAGGCGGGCGGTGCCCAGGCACTGGAGGCGACCTGGCTCCAGCAGTACGGCGTGGCGCCCGAGCGGCTCGACGCCAACCTGCGGGTCCAGATCGAGGCCCAGAAGCTCGCCGCCAGGCTCGGTACCGACACCAGCCAGCCCGCGTTCTGGGCGGCGCTGTCCGAGGCGTCCAAGAAACTCGGCGTCGACCTCAACCCGCGCTACGGCTCCTGGGACGTGGAGACGGTCGGCCGCGTGGACGCGGAGACACCGTGGGTACGCGAGGTCACGGCGGCGGGCGAGCAGCCGGCGTAGCGGATCCGTCCGAGGCCGCGCGAGGCGTTCCGAGGCCGGGACGCGTTCCGAGGCCGGGACGCGGTCCGGGTGGGCGGATAATCCGATGATTCCGTCGGGCTGTGGATAACTTCTCCGGCGGGGTCCGCGGTGTGCGTTACGTTCGGATCGTGAACGCAATCAGCCCCGAAGGCACTCCCGGCCCCGGCCGTATCGTCCTGCTCACCACCAGCCACCGTGTCGCGCCCGGCCTGCTGTCCTGGCCCGCCTGGCAGGCGCTGCACGCCGCCGACTCGGTGCTGTGCGCGGACGGGGCACACCCGCAGCTCCCCTATCTCCGGGACGCGGGCATACGGATCGCCGAGACCGCGCCGACCGCCGAGGACCTGGTCGGTGCCTGCGACGGCGGCCGGACGGTGGTCGTCGTCGCCACGGGCGAGGGCGAGCCCACGCTGACGGACGGACTGGCCCGCCTCGCCGGCTCCGGCCGGGTGCGGATGCCCGAGCTGGAGCTGCTGCCCGCCTCCTACGACCTCCCGGGCGCCCGGCTGCTCGACCTCGTCCAGGTCATGGACCGCATCCGCAGGGAATGCCCCTGGTCCTCGCGGCAGACCCACGAAGGCCTGGCCAAGTACGCCGTGGAGGAGGCGTACGAACTGGTGGAGGCCATCGAGGACGGCGACCGGGACGAACTGCGCGAAGAACTGGGCGATGTCCTCCTCCAAGTGGTCTTCCACGCCCGGATCGCGGAGGAGGGGGCGGCACCGGAGCACATAAGAGGGGAGACCGCCACGGACGACGGGGAGACCGCCGAAGGTGCCGGGGATGCCGGGGAGACCGTGACGGACGACGGGGAGACCGATGGAGACGATCCGGAGGTCTCGGGCGGCGCCCCCTTCTCCATCGACGACGTGGCCGCCGGCATCGTCGCCAAGCTCATCCACCGCCACCCGCATGTCTTCGGCGACGCGACGGCGACGACCCCCGAGGAGGTCAAGGAACACTGGCTGCGCACCAAGGCGCAGGAGAAGCGGCGTACGTCGGTGACGGAGGGCGTCCCGCTCCACCAGCCCGGTCTCGCCCTCGCGGCCAAGCTGGTCTCCCGTGCCCGCACGGCCGGTCTGGACGTCCCGCTGCCCCAGGGCGAGGGCATCGGCTACGAGCTGCTGGCACTGGCCGCCCGCGCCGAGGCCGACGGCGTCGACCCGGAGGCGGCCCTGCGGGCGGCGGCGCGGGCCTACCGGGACGCGATCAGAGACAAGGAGGGCCGGGATACGGTCGAACAGTGACCGACCAGCACGACCGACCGACCTCACCCCAGGGCTGCCCCATGGGCCGCGCCCCGGCCCCCGGCGCCCCCGCCTCCGCCCCCGACCTGTTCACGTGGGCCTTCGCCACCGACCCCTACCCCGCCTACGCGTGGCTGAGAGAGCACGCGCCCGTGCACCGCACCGAGTTGCCCAGCGGTGTGTCGGCCTGGCTGGTCACGCGGTACGCCGACGCCCGCCAGGCGCTGGCCGATCCACGGCTGTCGAAGAACCCGGCGCATCACGACGAGCCGGCCCACGCCAAGGGGAAGACCGGTATCCCCGGTGAGCGCAAGGCCGAGTTGATGACCCATCTGCTCAATATCGACCCGCCCGACCACACCCGGCTGCGGCGGCTGGTGGCGAAGGCGTTCACCCCGCGCCGGGTGGCCGAGTTCGCGCCGAGGGTGCAGGAGCTGACCGACGACCTGATCGACCGTTTCGCGGAGAAAGGAGCCGCAGATCTGATCCATGACTTCGCCTTCCCGCTGCCCATCCACGCCATCTGCGATCTGCTCGGCGTCCCGCGCGAGGACCAGGACGACTTCCGGGACTGGGCGGGCATGATGATCCGGCACGGCGGCGGCCCGCGCGGCGGGGTCGCGCGGTCGGTGAAGAAGATGCGGGGCTATCTCGCCGACCTCATCCACCGCAAGCGCGAGGCCCTCCCCGACACCGCGACACCCGGTGAGGACCTCATCTCCGGCCTGATCCGCGCCTCCGACCACGGGGAGCACCTGACGGAGAACGAGGCGGCGGCGATGGCGTTCATCCTGCTGTTCGCCGGCTTCGAGACCACGGTCAATCTGATCGGCAACGGCACCTATGCCCTGCTGACCCATGACGATCAGCGCGTCCGGTTCCAGCACGCCCTGGAGAGACTGGAGACAGGGGACACCGGGCTGCTCGAAACCGGGGTCGAGGAACTGTTGCGGTACGACGGGCCGGTCGAGATGGCCACCTGGCGGTTCGCCACCGAGCCGTTGACCATCGGCGGGCAGGACATCGCGCCGGGTGATCCGGTGCTGGTGGTGCTCGCGGCGGCGGACCGGGACCCGGAGCGGTTCGCCGAACCGGACACCCTCGACCTCGGCCGCCGGGACAACCAGCACCTGGGCTACGGGCACGGCATCCACTACTGCCTCGGCGCCCCGCTCGCCCGGCTGGAGGGACAGACGGCACTGGCCACCCTGTTCACCCGCCTCCCGGACCTCCGCCTCGCGGCCGACCCGGCCGAACTGCGCTGGCGGGGCGGACTCATCATGCGCGGCCTGCGGACCCTGCCGGTGGAGTTCACGCCACGGGGTTGATGGTCCGGCCAGTGCGCTGGGTCCGGCCGGCCCGGTGGGACCGGAGGGACTGGCCAACTCGGTGGGACCGGCCCGCTCGGCCACCTGGCAGCCCGGCGAGCCCGGCGAGCCCGGCGAGCCCGGCCAGTCTGGCGGGTCCGGTGAGTCTTGCGGGTCCGGTGGGATCGGTGAGACTGGTGACTCCGGCAGGTCTGGTGAGTCCGGTGGGATCAGCTAGCCCGATGGGACCGGCCAGCCCGGCCACCCGGCCAGCCTGGCGGGTCCGCTGAGTCCGGCAGGTCCGGCAGGTCCCGCGGGTCCAGTGAACCTGGTAGGTCCGGCGAGTCCGGCAGGTCCGGTGAGTCCGGTGGGACCAGCCAGTCCGGTAGGCCCGGTAGGCCCGGTGGGCTGGCGGATTCGGTGGGTCGAGCGGGTGTCGGCCGCCCCAGTCACCCAGGTCACCCGGGCGGCTTCGGCGGGGCACCCCGACCGGCCGGGGTCTGGCCACGCCGGTCACGTGGGCGCGCCCTGACCGTTCCGGGGTTCCTGGGGCGCCCCCGGCCACCTGGACGGCCCCGACTGCCGGGCCCTGGAGCGACGCCGGTCACGTAGACCCGCCCGACCGCTCCGGGGGAGCGGCTACCCCGGCCACCTGGACCCGCCCCCACCGCTCCAGCGACCCGGCCGCCCGCCCCGCTCACCCCAGCTGCTCCAGCGACCCCAGCCCACGCGGCCAACTCAGCCCATCCGACGGCTCCGCCTCATCAAACCGCTCTAGACGATCCCGCCGTCCCCCGCCAGCCATCGGCTCCCGGGTCACCCCTCGCCCCCACCCCACTCCCAACTCACCAACCCACCCAATCCGCCTAAGCACCCCAACCGCCCCCAACTACCCCGAGTCACCTCAACCACCCGATTCCCCCTCCTCCCCTTCCCTTCGCCCCACCATCCCCTCTCCACCCCACCCCCCAACAGACAGTCACCCCACAGCCCCCGCCCAGCCGTAGACGGTCACTCAAATGGTGACGGCCGTTCATCTTTGTGATCTTCATGTGATCTGCACGGCATTAACTTGTGACAAGTCAACCGGTGCCGCTACGTTCACCCATCAGCGCGACGCCGAGCATCACGCGCCGCGCGGGTCACCGCTGTCTCGCGAAAGGTCCCCGCATGCTCTCCGGGAACGGTCGTCACCGTCGCCCCCGTCAGGCTCCGGCTCTTCTCGTCGCGGCCGGAGTGACCGGGTCGGTCATCGCCATCCCCCTCCTCACGGCCGGTGGCGCGAGCGCTGCCAGCGGTACCACGTGGGACAAGGTCGCCGAGTGCGAGAGCGGCGGCGCGTGGAGCGCGGACGACGGCGGCGGCCACTACGGCGGCCTTCAGCTGACCCAGGACGAATGGGAGGCGTACGGCGGGCTGGACTACGCGTCGAGTCCGGACCGGGCGAGCCGCTCGCAGCAGATCGCGGTGGCCGAGCGGATCCTCGCCGACCAGGGGGTCGGCGTATGGCCCGTCTGCGGGCCCCTGCAAGGTCTCGCGCAGGATTCGGCGCCGGCCGGGGTCGACACGGGCGTGGCGGGCGACCCGACGCCGGACGCCTCGGAGAGCGGGAGTGGTTCCGACGGCTCTTCCGGCGGTACGGGTGGATTGACCGACTCGTCCAAGTCGTCCGATGGTTCGGGTGATTCGTCCGCTGGGTCGGATTCGTTCGGGAGTGCCGACGACCCCGCCGCCCCCGGGAGTTCCATCGAGCCGGGCTCCTCGCCCACCGGGAGCCCCACCGACAGCCAAGCCGACAGTCAAGCCGACAGCCCCACTGGCGGCGCCACAGACAGCCCCTCCGGCTCCGCCGGCCCCGCTGACCCCTCCGACGCCTCGTCCGCCCCGTCGGGCGGCCAGGGCACGCCGGGCGCGCCCGGCGGCGCGGACGACGCCTCCGGCGGTTCGCTTCCCTCGATCTCTCCCGTCGAACCGCCCAATGAGTCCTCCTCCGGGCCCACCGGCGCCGAATCGGACAACTTCCAGCAGAGCCTCGGCTCTTCGCATCTCGTGGACACCGGCGCCCTGCCCGAGGTCGATCCCCTCCCCGGCAGCGGCCGGCATCGCGGCGGCAGCGCCGACGAGAGTGATGTGAAGGCGCCGACGGGGCGCGCGGGTGACCCGTCAGCCTCCTCGGCCTCCCCGGACGCGCCCGCCCCTCTGAACACCCCCGCCCCCCTGAATGCCCCGGATTCCTCGGATTCCTCGGATTCCCCGGATTCATCCGGTACCCCCGATACCTCCGGAACTTCCTCTTCCTCCGGACGTCACGCCGCGCGCGGCGGCGGCGACGCGCAGGACGCGCTCGGCCGCTCCTACACCGTGCGTCCCGGCGACACCCTCACTTCCATCGCCGACTCCCTTGAGGTCGACGGCGGATGGCGCCAGATCTTCCAGCAGAACGAAACGGTGCTCGACGGCGACCCGAACCACATCGTCCCCGGTCAGACGCTCGACATCGGCGCCGAGTAGGTCGAGGGCCGAGTCGAGGGCGGGGCATGAAGCGATCAGAATTGGCCACGGGTTGGGTCAGAAGTGGGCAAGAAGTGAGCTGGAAGTGACGGGAGTTCACGTCATACTTCGCGCTGAATGTCCAGGTTTGGCGAAAGTGTGGGATGAGTCTCAGAAGCCCTGATCGTCTTTGAAATTCCGGGAATCGCGTGACTACGGTCAGGACCGCTCGCAGCAGCGGGCTCCGCTGGCCGTCACGCCGAATCCTGCCGACGGCCGCCGGGAACAGTCGTCGCGTCAAGCGCCGTAGGCAGGAGCGGGGGACCCAAGGTAAGTGCCGGCACCGGAAGTTGAGGCGACTCGACGGGACGGGACCGGCTTGGGGTGAAGCCATGACGTACGGGATGAAAGCCCCGTACGGGACATGGCCGGGCAACTCAACCGGCCCGAACCCGACAGCTCACCTCGTAGGCGTCGGTGAGGGGATCTCTCATGCTGTTCTCCGGCAAGGGCAAGCACCGCCGTCCGTCCAAGGCCACCCGTGTCATCGCGCTCGCCGGTGTCGCCGGCGCGGCCGTCGCCGCCCCGCTGGTGGTGGCGAGCAACGCCTCCGCCGCCACCGCGTCCGAGTGGGACGCCGTCGCCCAGTGCGAGTCCGGCGGCAACTGGTCCATCAACACCGAAAACGGCTACTACGGCGGCCTCCAGTTCTCCGCCTCGACCTGGGCCGGGTACGGCGGCACGCAGTACGCGGCCACCGCCGACCAGGCCACCAAGTCGCAGCAGATCGAGATCGCCGAGAAGGTCCTCGCGGGCCAGGGCAAGGGTGCCTGGCCGACCTGCGGCGTGGGCCTGTCCAACTCCTCGTACGACGGCGGCTCGGCCGCCACCGACCCCGCCCCGGCCCCCGCCGAGCAGCCGAGCACCGGCAGCACCGGCAGCAACGACAACAGCAGCAGCGAGAGCAGCGGCAGCGGCGACCGCACCGCCGAGCAGCCCAGCACCACCCGCTCGCAGGAGCGCCCGGCCGCGACGCAGGAGACCGTCACCACGCCGGCCGGTGACCAGGTGGAGAAGGGTGACGGCGAGTACGAGGTCGTCACCGGCGACACCCTCAGCGCCATCGCCGCCGAGCACGAGGTCGCGGGCGGCTGGCAGGAGCTGTTCGAGCTGAACGGCGACATCGTCGACAACGCCGACCTGATCTACCCGGGCCAGCAACTGCACCTGAAGTGAGCCACGGCCCGCTGCGGTGACTTCGGGCCATGGCTGGTTCATGGCTGATGCTCAGCCTCTCCACAGGCGGGCCTTCCACCCTGGAGATACGTCCTCACCCTGAGGGGTCTCCTCCCGGAGGAACCCCCCATTGAGGCCCCGTGCGGGTCCCCCCGTCCCCACGGGCGCCCCGCCCCGGCGCGTGATTCCCCCGTACGCGCCGAGGCGGGGCTTTCCCGTGCCGCGACCCCGGCGCCCCGCACGGGGGCGGTCCCGCTCTCCGCACAGGGCCCGCGGCCCTGCCCCCTGGCTTCGCTCCCCGACCCGCCCCGCTCCCCGACCCCGCTCCCCGACCCCGCGCAGGGGGCACGCCCCGACGCCCCCACTCCAGCCGCGCCCGCGCCCCCACTCCCGGCCACCCCACCCCCTCCTCCCAGCCGCCCCCTCACCCCCCCTCCCGACCACCCCCACGCCCCGCCTCTTTGTTTCGTTCGGAAACATTTTACGATCGGTTCCGTCCGAGGGGTGGGAGACCGGCTGGCCGATCCCCCCGGGACGGCTAGGCTCGTCTCGCGGAGCCGCCCGCGGCCTCGCCGCACGGCGGTCCCGCCCACCGCGTCACATCCACGAAGGAGATGCTCGTGCCGTCCATCGACGTCGTCGTAGCCCGGGAAATCCTGGACTCCCGAGGCAACCCCACCGTCGAGGTCGAGGTCGGCCTCGACGACGGCAGCACGGGTCGTGCCGCCGTACCGTCCGGCGCCTCCACCGGCGCCTTCGAAGCCATCGAGCTGCGCGACGGTGACCCCAACCGCTACCAGGGCAAGGGCGTCGAGAAGGCGGTCCTCGCCGTCATCGAGCAGATCGGCCCGGAGCTGGTCGGCTACGACGCCACCGAGCAGCGCCTGATCGACCAGGCGATGTTCGACCTGGACGCCACCGACAACAAGGGCTCGCTCGGCGCCAACGCCATCCTCGGCGTCTCCCTGGCCGTCGCGCACGCCGCCTCCGAGGCGTCCGACCTGCCCCTGTTCCGCTACCTGGGCGGTCCGAACGCGCACCTGCTGCCGGTGCCGATGATGAACATCCTGAACGGCGGCTCGCACGCCGACTCCAACGTGGACATCCAGGAGTTCATGATCGCCCCGATCGGCGCGGAGTCCTTCTCCGAGGCCCTGCGCTGGGGCGCCGAGGTCTACCACACCCTCAAGAAGGTGCTGAAGACCAAGGGCCTGTCCACCGGCCTCGGCGACGAGGGCGGCTTCGCCCCGAACCTGGAGTCCAACCGCGCCGCGCTCGACCTCATCCTCGAAGCCATCAAGCAGGCCGGCTACATCCCCGGCGAGCAGATCGCGCTCGCGCTCGACGTCGCCGCGTCCGAGTTCTACAAGGACGGCAAGTACGAGTTCGAGGGCAAGTCCCGCTCGGCCGCCGAGATGACCGAGTACTACGAGGAGCTGGTCTCCGCGTACCCGCTCGTCTCCATCGAGGACCCGCTGTACGAGGACGACTGGGCCGGCTGGAACGTCATCACCGAGAAGCTGGGCGAGAAGGTCCAGATCGTCGGCGACGACCTCTTCGTCACCAACCCGGAGCGCCTGGCCCGCGGCATCGAGGAGGGCTCCGCGAACGCCCTGCTGGTCAAGGTCAACCAGATCGGCTCGCTGACCGAGACCCTGGACGCCGTCGAGCTGGCCCAGCGCAACGGCTTCAAGTGCATGATGTCCCACCGCTCCGGTGAGACCGAGGACGTCACCATCGCCGACCTCGCCGTCGCGGTGAACTGCGGCCAGATCAAGACCGGCGCCCCGGCCCGTTCGGACCGCGTCGCCAAGTACAACCAGCTGCTGCGCATCGAGGAGATCCTCGACGACGCCGCCGTCTACGCCGGCCGCAGCGCCTTCCCCCGCTTCAAGGGCTGAACCCGAGCAGCACGAGGAAGCGTCGTACGTACGTCCCCGTACCCGGTCCCGTACCGTGTGCGGGGACGTACGCACGTGTGAACGGGAGGCGGGGACATGGCCCTGAAGGAGCGGGACCGGTTCTCCACGGCCACCAGGCTGCGGCTGCTCGGCGAGCAGACCGCCGAGCGGGTCTACCGCTCGCAGACCCGCCGCCAGGCCCGCCGCTCCCGGCTGACCGGCCGCGCGGCCCTGCTCGCCCTGGTCCTGTGCTCCCTGGTCGTCGCCCTCGCCTACCCGATAAGGCAGTACGTCGCCCAGCGCGCCGAGATCGCCGACCTGGAGCGGCAGCAGGAGCAGGCCCAGGAGCGGGTCGAGGAACTGCGCGACGAGAAAGCACGTTGGCAGGACGACGCCTACGCCGAGCAGCAGATCCGTGAGCGGCTGCATTATGTGATGCCGGGGGAGACCGGGTACATCGTGATCGACCCGGACGCCGTGCAGCAGTCCCGCGCGGACACCGGGGCCGCCGACCGGCCCTGGTACACCAACGTCTGGGAGGGCGTCGACAAGTCCGACGCCGCGAGCGGATGACCCCGCCGCCCCGCGCCGGTACCCCGGCCCGACCAACGCGCCGGATATCCGGCCCGACCAACGCGCCGGAGACCCGGCCCGAGTGACCTGAACGACAGAAAGCAGCCATGCAGACGCCCCCGCCGCCCACCCCGCGCACCGAGCCCACCGCCGCCGACGTGGCCGCCTTCGAGCAGCAGCTCGGCCGCCCGCCCCGCGGACTGCGCGCCATCGCGCACCGGTGCCCGTGCGGGCAGCCCGATGTCGTGGAGACCGCGCCCCGGCTGCCCGACGGCACGCCCTTCCCGACCCTGTACTACCTGACCTGCCCCAAGGCCGCCTCCGCCATCGGCACCCTGGAGGCGGGCGGGGTCATGAAGGACATGACGGCCCGCCTGGAGAGCGACCCGGAGCTGGCCGCCGCGTACCGCGCCGCCCACGAGGACTACCTCCGGCGCCGCGACGAGATCGAGGAGCTGACCGGGTTCCCCAGCGCGGGCGGCATGCCGGACCGGGTCAAGTGCCTGCACGTCCTGGTGGCCCACAGCCTGGCCGCCGGACCCGGCGTGAACCCGCTCGGCGACGAGGCCCTTCAGATGCTGCCGGAGTGGTGGCGCAAGGGGACGTGCGTGACGCCCGCCGGCTCCGGCTGACCGGCCGCCCCGAGGCGAACGCCGTATCCGACCCCCGGTCCTGCCCCCCGGTCCTGCCCCCCGGTCCTGCCCCCCGGTCCAGCCCCCCGGTCCAGCCCCCCGATCCCCGATCCCGATCCCGAGGAAGTGCCATGACGCGCGTCGCCGCCATCGACTGCGGTACGAACTCCATCCGCCTGCTCGTCGCCGACGCCGACCCGGCGACCGGTGAACTGACGGACCTGGACCGCCGTATGACGATCGTGCGGCTCGGACAGGGTGTCGACCGCACGGGGCGGCTGGCCCCCGAGGCGCTGGAGCGGACCTTCGCGGCCTGCCGCGCCTACGCCGCCGTCATCAAGGAGCACGGCGCCGAACGGGTCCGGTTCGTCGCCACCTCCGCCTCCCGCGACGCCGAGAACCGGGACGACTTCGTGCGCGGGGTGCTGGACATCCTCGGCGTGGAGCCGGAGGTGATCTCCGGCGAGCAGGAGGCGGAGCTGTCCTTCACCGGCGCGACCAAGGAACTGACCGGCGCCGCCGCCGATGACGGGCTCGCCCGCCCCTTCCTCGTCGTGGACATCGGCGGCGGCTCCACCGAGTTCGTCGTCGGCGAGGACCGCGTCCGTGCCGCCCGCTCGGTCGACGTCGGCTGCGTCCGGATGACGGAACGGCACCTCGTGGTGGACGGCGAGGTGACCGACCCGCCCACCGAGGCGCAGATCGCCGCGATGCGGGCCGACATCGAGGCCGCCCTCGACCTCGCCGAGCGGACCGTGCCGCTGCGCGAGGCCCGTACCCTGGTCGGCCTGGCCGGGTCGGTGACGACGGTCTCGGCCATCGCCCAGGACCTGCCCGCCTACGACTCCGCGGCCATCCACCACTCCCGCGTCTCGCACACCAGGGTCCGCGAGATCACCGACTGGCTGCTGCGCTCCACCCACGCCGAGCGGGCCGCCGTACCGTCGATGCATCCGGGGCGGGTCGACGTCATCGCCGCGGGGGCGCTCGTGCTGCTGTCGATCATGGACCGGACCGGCGCTGCGGAGGTCGTGGTGAGCGAGCACGACATCCTCGACGGCATCGCCTGGTCTCTCGCCTGACAGGTCGGCAGGACCCGCCCCGAGGTCTCTCCTGAGCAGCCCCGCCGACCGTATGAGCGCAGTTCCAGGGCGTTTTCGGGGGTCTGGGCGACACCCCGCCGGGAAACTTCGTGAAGTTCTTCACAAGGAAATCGGTCCTGTCGGGGGACCAACCGGCCCTCCGGCGCCTTTCCGGGGGCTCACCTGGGGTGCGAGGGTGCTCCGAGGAGTGTTTCCGGGGGGTTTCCGGGCCCGGGACAGGGGGGTGGTCCAACGGATTCCGAAGGGGCGGACCGGCAGCTCACGCGGCATTGACAACGGGCCGGGCACTACCGCGGTTCCCTTTCCGCATCATGATGTGGATCACGCGGGCCGCGCAGTGTAGCAGAGGGGGCGGAGAAGCTTGTGAAGGGGCGCACGAGGTACCCCCCTGGGCCCGGTGGATACTCAATGGCATGAGCACCACGGAGCGTCCCAGGATCCTCGTAGTAGGCGGTGGGTACGTCGGCCTGTACGCGGCTCGGCGCATCCTGAAGAAGATGCGCTACGCCGAGGCGACCGTCACGGTCGTCGACCCCCGGTCGTACATGACGTACCAGCCCTTCCTCCCGGAAACCGCCGCCGGCAACATCTCCCCGCGCCATGTCGTCGTGCCGCTGCGACGTGTGCTGCCGAAGGCGGAGGTGCTCACCGGCCGGGTCACCACCATCGACCAGGACCGCAAGGTCGCCACCATCGCCCCGCTGGTCGGCGAGTCCTACGAGCTGCCCTTCGACTACCTCGTGATCGCGCTCGGCGCGGTCTCCCGCACCTTCCCGATCCCCGGCCTCGCCGAGCAGGGCATCGGCATGAAGGGCATCGAGGAGGCCATCGGCCTGCGCAACCATGTCCTGGAGCAGCTGGACAAGGCCGACTCCACCACGGACGAGGAGATCCGCCGCAAGGCGCTCACCTTCGTCTTCGTCGGGGGCGGTTTCGCGGGCGCGGAGACCATCGGCGAGGTCGAGGACATGGCCCGGGACGCGGCCAAGTACTACACCAGCGTCTCCCGCGAGGACATGCGCTTCATCCTCGTCGACGCCGCCGACAAGATCCTTCCCGAGGTCGGGCCGAAGCTCGGCGCGTACGGCAAGGAGCACCTGGAGAGCCGCGGCGTGGAGATCTACCTCTCCACCTCCCTCAACTCCTGCGTCGACGGCCATGTGGTGCTCAAGAACGGCCTGGAGGTCGACGCGGGCACGATCGTGTGGACGGCCGGCGTCAAGCCCAACCCGGCGCTCGCCCGCTTCGGCCTGCCGCTCGGCCCGCGCGGCCACGTGGACACCGCCCCCACCCTCCAGGTGCAGGGCACCGACTACATCTGGGCGGCCGGTGACAACGCCCAGGTCCCCGACCTCGCCGCCCGCAAGGCCGGCGTGGCGAACGCCTGGACCCCGCCCAACGCCCAGCACGCGCTGCGCCAGGCCAAGGTGCTCGGCGACAACGTGATCTCCGGCATGCGGGGCTTCCCGCAGAAGGAGTACAGCCACGCCAACAAGGGCGCGGTCGCGGGCCTCGGTCTGCACAAGGGCGTCGCGATGATCGTCATGGGCAAGATGAAGATCAAGCTCAAGGGCCGTCTCGCCTGGTACATGCACCGCGGCTACCACGGTCTGGCCATGCCGACCTGGAACCGCAAGATCCGGGTCTTCGCCGACTGGACCCTCGGTATGTTCCTCAAGCGCGAGGTCGTCTCCCTCGGCGCCATGGAGAACCCGCGCGAGGAGTTCTACGAGGCGGCCAAGCCCGCCCCCGCCCCGGTCGCCAAGACCGAGGAAACGGCGAAGGCTTCCTGACCCGGCCGTTCTTGCTCCGGCTGGACCGGCTGGACGGGTCGCATCGGCTGGACCGGCCAGACGGGTCGCATCGGCTGGACCGGCCGCATCGGCTGGACCGGCCGCATCGGCTGGACCGGCCGCATCGGTCAGACCGGCTCGATCGGTCAGACCCGCTCGATCGGCTGCACCGGCTTGATTCGGCTGGACCGGCTCGATCCGGTCACGCCGGTCGCCCCCGCACGTCCCCGCCGGTCCCCCCCCGCACGTCCCCGCCGGTCCCCCCCCGCACGTCCCCGAGGGGCCGTCCGCCATCCGTGGTGCGGACGGCCCCTTCGGCGTCCGCGACTGTGAGCCGTCTATGCATTTTGCACACTCGTAACGCGCGTTGGGGACTGCGCGAGCGCCCCTGAGGTGTTTACGTGAGAGAGAGTCATCCGGGATCACTCGTCACGGAGGTGCCCCATGGCCCACGCCGCGCCGCGGCTGAAGGGACTGCTCGAACAGGTGCTCGCAGCACCGCTCCCGGTGCGGATCCGCGCCTGGGACGGCTCGGAGGCGGGGCCGCCAGGGGCCCCGACACTGGTCGTCCGCGACCGCCGGGCGCTGCGCCGCCTGCTGTGGAAACCGGGGGAGGTGGGCCTGGCCCGCGCCTGGGTCGCCGGCGAACTGACGATCGAAGGCGACCTGTACCAGGCGCTGGACCTGATGTCCGGACTGATCTGGCAGCGCGGCGACGACGCCCGTACGCTCGCCCAGGCCCTGCGCGACCCCCAGTTCCGCTCGGGAGTGCGCGGCCTGCTGCGGCTCGGCGGACCCGCGCTGCCGCCCCCGCCGCCCGGCGAGGAGATCCGCAGACCCCGCCGCCATCTGCACACCAAGCGCTCCGACCGGCAGGCCATCAGCCACCACTACGACGTGGGCAACGACTTCTACGAGATCGTCCTCGGCCCGTCGATGGTGTACTCCTGCGCCTACTGGGAGGACGGCGGCACGCTGGAGGACGCCCAGCGCGACAAACTCGAACTCATCTGCAAGAAGCTCGATCTGAAGCCCGGTCAGCGGCTCCTGGACGTCGGCTGCGGCTGGGGCTCGATGGTGCTGCACGCGGCCCGCGAGCACGGGGTGGAAGCGGTCGGCGTCACCCTCTCCCAGGAGCAGGCCGCCTACGCCCGCAAGCGCGTCGCCGACGAGGGCCTCACCGACAAGGTGGAGATCCGCGTCCAGGACTACCGCGACGTCCAGGACGGCCCGTACGACGCGATCTCCTCCATCGGCATGGCCGAGCATGTGGGCGCCGAGCGCTACCGGGAGTACGCGCGCGATCTGTACGAGCTGCTGCGCCCCGGCGGGCGGCTGCTCAACCACCAGATCGCCCGCCGCCCGCAGCACGACGAGTCCGCCTACCACGTGGACCAGTTCATCGACGCCTATGTCTTCCCGGACGGCGAACTGGCCCCGGTCGGCACGACCGTCACCCAGCTGGAGCGGGCCGGCTTCGAGGTGCGGGACGTCGAGTCGCTGCGCGAGCACTACGCGCTCACCCTGCGCGGCTGGGTCGCCAACCTGGAGGCCGGCTGGGACCACGCCGTCCGGCTGACCAGCCCCGGCCGCGCGCGGGTCTGGCGCCTCTACATGGCCGCCTCCGCGCTCGCCTTCGAGCGCAACCGGATCGGCGTCAACCAGGTCCTCGCGGTCCGCACCCCGACCTCGGGCATCGCGGGCCTGCCGCTGCGCCCCCGGGTGTGGAACGGCTGACGACGGCCGGCACGGAAGGGCCCCGCCTCCTGACCGGAAGCGGGGCCCTGACCGTCGTACCTCTCGCCACCCTCGGTGGCTACTCGGACTTGATCGCCGCGAGCATGTTCAGGCGGGCCGCGCGGCGGGCCGGCCACAGGGCGGCGAGGACACCGACGATGGCGGCCAGCAGAATGAAGATCGCCATCCGGGCCCAGGGGACGACCAGTTCGTACGTCGACATCCTGGCGCCCACCAGCTCACCGGCCGCCCAGCCGAAGAACACGCCCAGGCCGATGCCCAGCACCCCGCCGAACAGGGAGATCACCAGGGACTCCAGGCGGA
Organism: Streptomyces sp. NPDC059477; assembly: GCF_042749375.1. Lineage (NCBI taxonomy): Bacteria > Bacillati > Actinomycetota > Actinomycetes > Kitasatosporales > Streptomycetaceae > Streptomyces > Streptomyces sp. NPDC059477. The sequence continues at coordinate 57,600 of NZ_JBHYUG010000012.1, forward strand.
CCATCCGCTTGACGCCCTTGCGGTCCAGGCCGATCGCGCGGAGCATGCCGATCTCCTGCGAGCGCTCGAACACCGACATCGCCAGGGTGTTGATGACCCCGAGGACGGCGACGATCACCGCCATGGCCAGCAGGGCGTACAGCATGTTCAGGATCAGGGTGAACATGCTCGCGATCTGGTTGGACAGGTCCTGCTTGTCCTGGACCACGATGGCCGGGTTGGAGCCGAGGGCCTCCTCCAGGCGGTCCTTGGTGGCGTCCGAGACACCGCCGTCCGCCTTGACCATGACCAGCATGTCGGTGGGCTCGCTCTGGTGCGCGGCCAGGGTGCCGGCGTCGAGCATGATGCCGCGGAACATCTCGTTGGGCTCGTAGACGCCCGCGACGGTCAGCTGCTGCCGGTCGCCGTTCTCGTAGTTCACGGTGAACTCGGAGCCGGTCCGCCAGTTGTGCCGGTCGGCGGTGTCGGTGTCGACGACGACGTCGGTGCCGCCGATCGTGAAGGTGCCGCTGTCGACCGGGAACTCGGTCAGCTCGCCGAAGGTCTGTCCGTCGACGCCCGTGAGGCTCTCGGTCTCGCCGTCGATGCGCGAGGGCGAGTTGCGCATCGGGCTGGTGGCGGTGACGCCCTGGGTGTCGCGCAGGGTCCGCTCGACGTCCGGCGAGAGGTCGTTGCCGTTGGCCATGGAGATGATGTAGTCGGCGCGGATCGCCTCGCCGGCCATCTTGTCGATGGACTTCTGGAGGCTGCCCGCCATCACCGTCATGCCGGTGATCAGGGTGAGGCCGATCATCAGCGCGGAGGCGGTGGCCGCGGTGCGGCGCGGGTTGCGCACCGAGTTCTGCCGGGCCAGCTTGCCCGCCACCCCGAAGACACGCAGCAGCGGGGACGCCGCCGCGATCAGCGGGCGGGACAGCAGCGGGGTCAGGATGAACACGCCGATGATCAGTACGACCGCGCCCAGGCCCATCGGGACCTGGCCGTCCGAGCCGTCCATCGTGGTCGACGCGAGGACGACGGCCACCCCGGCGCCCGCGAACAGCGCGCCGATCGTGTTGCGCAGCACCAGTGACTTCACCGTCGCCTGGGCGTGCACGCTGCTCATCGCGGCGACCGGCGGGATCTTCGCCGCGCGGCGGCCGGGCAGCCAGGCCGCCAGCATGGTGATCACGATGCCGACCCCGAGGGCGATCAGGACCGTGCCGGGCGAGACCACCAGCGGGCCGGCCGGGATGGTGAGGTCCAGCGAGCCCATCAGGGCGCGCAGTCCGGCGCCGATGCCGATGCCCGCGACCAGTCCGGCCACCGCGGCGATGGCGCCCACGAAGAACGCCTCGACCAGCACCGTGCGGGTCACCTGGCGGCGCGAGGCGCCGACCGCGCGCATCAGGGCCAGTTCCTTGGTGCGCTGGGCGACCAGCATGGTGAAGGTGTTGGCGATGATGAAGGTGCCGACGAACAGCGCGATACCGGCGAATGCCAGCATGCCCTGCTGGATGCCGCTCATCCCGGCGGCGATGTCGTCGGCCTGCTCGTCGGCGAGCTGCTCGCCGGTGCTGGTCTCCACGGCGTCCTGGGGCAGCGCCCCGTCGAGGGCCGCCTTGAGCGCGGCCTGGGAGACGCCGGGCTCGGCCTGGACGTCGATCTCGTCGTAGGTGCCCTGCTTCCCGAACAGGGACTGGGCGGTCGCCGTGTCGAACAGGGCGAGGCTGCCGCCGGCGGCGACATTGCCGTCGTCGGTGGTGAAGATGCCGGTGATCCTCGGGTCCAGGACGGGGCCGTCGATGGACATCCGGATGGTGTCGCCGACCTTGTACCCACCGCGCTCGGCGGTCTCGGAGTCGATGAGTATCTCGTCGGGCCCGCTGGGTGCCTGCCCGCTGACCAGCGGATACCGAGGATCGTCGGTGCCCCAGTAATTCCCGCCCTGCGACTGGAAGCCGCCGCCGATCAGCTTGCCGTCCTTGTCGGCGAGGGCGGTGAAGCCGGTGACGACGCCGGTGACGGACGCGGCGCCGGGCACCCGCTCGCTGTCCTCCAGCATCGCCTGGGTCAGCTCGGGCAGCTCGCCGATGGTGTCGCCCTCGGACGCGCGGCCCTTGGGGGTCACGGCGACGTCGACCTGGTCGAAGCCCTTGGCGGAGCTGTTCTGGAGGGCGTTGGAGAGGGTGTTGGTGAAGACCAGGGTCCCTGACACGAAGGCCACGCCGAGCATCACGGCGAGCACGGTCATCAGGAGCCTGGCCTTGTGCGCGGTCACATTGCGCAAGGCGGTGCGGAACATGGCTGTCTCAGTCCAGTGGTTACGGTCCGGTGGGGTGGAGGGGCCGGGCGGTCAGCTCGTACGGCCCTTGGCGTCGAACTGCTTCATGCGGTCCAGCACGGAGTCCGCCGTCGGGCCGTAGACCTCGTCCACGATCCGGCCGTCGGCCAGGAAGATCACCCGGTCCGCGTACGCCGCCGCCACCGGGTCATGGGTCACCATCACCACGGTCTGGCCCAGCTCGCGCACCGAGTTGCGCAGAAAGCCCAGCACCTCGGCGCCGGAGCGGGAGTCGAGGTTTCCGGTGGGCTCGTCGCCGAAGATGATCTCGGGACGGGAGGCCAGCGCGCGGGCCACGGCGACGCGCTGCTGCTGACCGCCGGAGAGCTGCGAGGGCCGGTGCCCGAGCCGCCCCGACAGCCCGATCATCTCGATGACCTTGTCCACCCACTGCTTGTCCGGCTTGCGGCCGGCGATGTCCATCGGCAGCGTGATGTTCTCCAGCGCGGTGAGGGTGGGCAGCAGGTTGAACGCCTGGAAGATGAAGCCGATCTTGTCCCGGCGCAACTTGGTGAGCTGCTTGTCCTTGAGCGAGCCCAGCTCCGTGTCCCCGATCCGCACGGACCCGGACGAGAAGGTGTCGAGCCCGGCCACACAGTGCATCAGCGTGGACTTGCCGGACCCGGAGGGGCCCATGATCGCGGTGTACTCGGCCTGCCGGAACTCGACGGAGACCCGGTCCAGGGCGACCACCTGGGTCTCGCCCTCTCCGTAGATCTTCGACAGATCCGTGGCGCGGGCCGCCGCGGTCGTGGGCCGGGCGATGGGGGTCGTGGTCACGGGGGTGTGCTCCTGTCGGGACGGTTCAGCGGTTTCCAGGTCGACCTCCATCGTCCCGAGCGGATCCGGCCGTGTAGTCACCCGCTGTTCCCGTTCCACAGGCAGCCTCCGGTCGGACCGGCCCCCGCCGAGTCATACCTGGGGATGAGGGGCGCCCCTGACTGGGGGAGGAGCGCGGGGGTGCGCCCCGGGTACGCCGGGGCTGGGGCGGGTGGGTCGGCGGTGTGCCGGGGGTCCGTGGGCCGACGGACCCGTGGCGTCGGGGGCGAGTCCTGGACGTCAGGGGCGTCAGGGGCGTCAGGGATGTCAGGGACATCAGGGATGTCCGGGGGCGTCCGGGGACGTCCTTGGGCGAACCGAAGCCGGGCCGGAACCGGGCCTGGGCCCTACCGGAACCGGGCCGGGAGTGCGCCCCTTGTGGGCCGTCGGTGCGACTTGTGCGCGGCGCGTGGAATTCCGCGCGGGGCGTGTGAACGTCTGCGCGGGCGTGAGCGTTCACGGCAGGGCCGCGGAACGCATCCGCTCGGACGGTGAAATTCCGTCATTCCGGATGCGCGTTCCGTGATCGCGTTCCAGGCTGGTGGCAAGTGCTGATGGCCTACTTTGCGGTCTGATGCTCCCTCAGACATCAATAAAATAAGACAACATCGGTCCGCCCGTCCGCTGTTCGGGGGACGTACCCCGATAGGCTCGGAGCCTCGATGCGGAGCCCAAGGCCTGCCCGGATGGTGGAATGCAGACACGGCGAGCTTAAACCTCGCTGCCCCTTGCGGGCGTACCGGTTCAAGTCCGGTTCCGGGCACATCGTTCTCAGGCGTCTGACCAGTGAAAATCACTGGCGGGCGCCGTCTTTATGCGTGTCGCTGACGCCCAACTGGTGCATCGGGGGGTTGGCAGGGGGCGACAGCCACGGGTTTGGTGTGAATCGGGCAGGCGACGGGTCGGATCACCACGGTGAGCAGGGGTGACGCCGCCAGGGTTGACTGTGGCCGATGTCCTCGTGGCCCCATGTCCGCCAGAGGGCGTGGACGTTGCCGTCACCAGCGGCAGGGTTGACCGTGAGCGTGGTGAACGGCTCGCTGCGGGCGGTGAAGAGTGTGTCGTTGATGCGGTGGGCGGTACCGGTGCCGGTGCCGCGCCAAGTGGGTCGGAACCCGCCTTCCTTGAGTGCCAGGACCGGAAGTCTCACCTGGTCCTTCGCTGGTTCGGGGTGCTGTGTTCAAGCGAGGGTCGCCCACGTCGCGGTGTGCTCGGCCCACGTCTGGACAGTGCTGCTGCCCGGAGCCGTGTTGCGCAGTGCGGCGCTGAACTGTTGCAGCATCCCTCTCACCCGGGCGTGCTGGATGGCAGCGTCGGCGGGGATCGTCATCGCTGTGGCGGTGGCCAGTTCGATGTGCCCCTGTCCGAGCTGAGCGGCAGGGAGCCGTGCCGAGTTGATGGCGCGGTCACGCCGCATCTGTGGGCGGAGGAGGGCCAGGCTCCGGTGGGCGTGCATCTCGGCCAGGTCCCAGTTCCGGAGGCGAAGACGGGCGGACAGGGCCGGCGTCTCCAGCTCTGCGCCATCGCAAGCCGCAGTCATCCAGTCCGGCCGGTCCAGGCCCGGCTCCGCGCGTTCGAGTGCGTCCCGAGCGTTGCCGAGGGCCCGCCGCACCGCGCGGTTGTCGCCGGCGAGGCCGAGGGTGGCTGCGTGACGGGCGTGTCCCAGACAAGCGAACAAAGGGTCGCGCCGCGTGATGTGCAGGCCACGGGCGACATCGTTCGCGGCGAGCGCGTCCGCCGGGCGCCCCATGTGCCGGTACCTGGTGCCCGCGTGGCTCCAGATGCGGAACTCGATCGCCTGGTCGCCGGGCATCTCAGCGAGGGCCTGAGCCTCGCGCATGTGGTGCTGGGCCTCGTACTCACTGGGTGGCGCTCCCGGAGTTCTGGAGGTTCAGCGCCTCGTCGGAGAGTGCGGCGCCCTATGTCAGGGCCGTCCCGTTGCGGGGTGGGCGCGGACGCGGCCCGACCTCGGGGCAAGAACCCCAAGCCGGTGATGGGTAAGTCGGTGACGTTCTCCAGGGCATTGCGCGTTGCTGACTTGGGCCACCGGGTGCGACCGGCCTTCCAGGCAATGGCTGACGATCCGTCATGATCGCCTGGGCGACCGACAACTGGAAGTCGCCGTACGTCGCGGACGCGGCCGAACTGGACACGTCCGAACTCGCCATCAACGCCGTCATACACGCGCGCCGCGCGGCGTTCCGGGGGACCTTGCCGTGGACGTTCACCGCCACTCCAGCCCCGACCCGAAGGCGACTCACCTTCTGACCGTCCTCGTGGTCGCGGTCATGCTCACCGCCGCAGTCGTCGTCTCGTCGCGCTGACGCGCAGCGCCTGTCACCCGCCGATCCGTGACACGACCGCATCGGTGGCTCCGGGTCTCCTCCTACAGCGCCCAGGCCACCGACGTCCGCATGGGCGGCGCACTGGCCAACGCACCCCTCATCACGGTGCTTGCGCGGCAGCTCACCGGCTACCCGGGCACGGTGCTGGTCGTGGCCAACCCGGTCGACCTGATGACCCGACTGTTCGCCGAGGAATCCGGCAGTATCCGCGTGTTCGGCATCGGCTCCGCCCTCGACACCGCCCGCTACCGGTTCACCCTCGCCCGCCTCCCGCACATCCCCCTGGACGCGGTGCGCGGCCATGTCATCGGCGAGCAAGGCGACGCCGCCGTCATCTGCGCCTGCACCACCGTCAACGGACACCCACCCGGCACGGACCGGCCGCCGCAGTACTCGCCGCGCTCCGGCCGGCCCTCGGCACCGAGGACGGATGCACCGAACTGTCCGCGCCCTACGCCGACACCTTCCTCGGAATCCCGTTGCGCTTCGCCCAGGGGGAGCCCCTGCCGTGCCTGCCCCCCACGCCGTAGGCCTCGGCCTCTCGGCGCCCTGCTCTTCCCGCGTATCGAGGCGGGTGCCAACCCGGCCACGGAGGGCTTCCTCCGCTCACTGGATGACGGCGATTTCATGAGCGGGCGGACCGAGGACCGGTGTCCGGATGTCTTCGCGCCGGCCCAGGTCGACGGTGGCGGCGCCGAGAGGGCCCGGCAAGAGGGCGCCCGACGACGCGGCGCGCTGCCGCATCACTCCGTGGTCCTCGGGTATGACATGGCGGCCAACGGTGATCTTCTGGCGGAGGTGGTCGGTCTTCCGGCCGGCGCGGGGACGCGGGAACAGGCAGCAGGGCCGCCGTCCCGTCTGTCTCAAGTCGGTCATGGAACCGGCCCCGCCACTGGTGGGAATCGCTCACGCGCGTAGCGTGTTCTCAGCAGCGCGGGGGAAAGATCCTCCCCAAGCACTAGAGGCATACTTTTGCCTTTCCATTACTCTTGAGCCAAGGCCACGCAGGGTGGCCATGGAGGAGTGAAATGAGGAGCAGCAACCCGGTCTTCTCGCGACGGGGGTTCAGCCGCGACAACGGCACCGCGGGCTTCAGCACCGCGCCGCAGGCCGGGGGCGCAGCAGCAGTGGGCACGCAGGCCAATCCGTACGCGCAGCCCGGCGCCGGCAACCCTTACGCGCAGAACCCGTACGCGACGAACCCCTACGCCCAGCCGGACGTACAGGGCGCCCCGCCGCAGGCCCCGGCCTCCGCCGACCGGATGACGATGGACGACGTCGTCATGCGCTCGGCCATGACGCTCGGCACGGTCGTCGTCGGCGCCGCCCTGGCATGGGCGCTGCTGCCGGTGTCGTCCAGCAGCTACGGCCTGGCCATCGGCGCCGCGCTCATCGCCTTCGTCCTGGCGATGGTGCAGTCCTTCAAGCGCAACGCCTCGCCCGCGCTGATCCTGTCCTACGCCGCCTTCGAGGGCGTGTTCCTCGGCGTCTTCAGCGAGATGTTCAACTCTCGCTGGTCGGGCGCCCCCTTCCAGGCCGTGCTCGGCACCATGGCCGTGTCCGGTGCCACCCTGCTGATCTACAAGGCCGGCTGGATCCGCGTCACCGCTCGCTACGCCCGTATCGGCATGGCGATCGCCATCGCGTTCGTGCTGGTCATGGCGGTGAATCTGCTGCTGGTCGCCTTCGGCGTCGCCGAAGACGGCGGGCTGCGCAGCATGGGCCCGCTCGGTGCGATCGTCGGCATCCTCGCGATCGTCCTCGGCGCGTTCTTCCTCACCCTGGACTTCAAGCAGATCCAGGACGGCATCGCCTACGGCGCTCCGCGCAGCGAGTCCTGGCTGGCCGCGTTCGGTCTGACCATGACGCTCGTCTGGATCTACGTCGAGATGCTGCGGCTGGTCGCGATCTTCAGTGGCAACGACTGATCCCATCGCTCCCACCGCGCGCGGGTGAGTGACATGTAAGTGGTACAGGGAAGGGCCCCGGACAGCGGTTCCGGGGCCCTTTGCCATGTATGCAGCGCGCTGGTCAGCGCAGCTTGCGCGCCGCCCTCCTCAGGTCGTACTCGTGAATGATCGCCTTGGCATGGCCGTACGCCAGATTGTGTTCGTGGCGGAGCCAGCTGAGTTTCTCCTCGAAGCGCAGGAGAGAGGGGCCTTCTTCGACGGTGCGCAGCCAGTCGGAGATCTCACGACCGGTGCAGTGCGGGATGCGGGCGAGCAGGTTGCGGTGGGTCTCCTGGGAGAAGACTTGGGACATCGGCGCCTCCGGACGCAATCAGGTGTAAGCCGGTCCTTCAGGTCACCGTGCCTGAGCGTTCGCCCGTTGGCAACAGTCCGGGTACGGCGCGTACGCTCGCCGCGTGGTTGATACGACGCCGCTCACCCGTGCCGTGGATCATTTCGCCGACCGTCTGCGCGCCGCCCCGCAGAGCCGCCTCCAGCGCGGTGCCGCCGCGGAGGCCCTGGGACTGGCGCGGGACCTGGCGCGGTGGGCGCAGGTGAGAGAGGCACCCGGGGCGGAGCCCCGGGAGATGCCGGACGCGGGAATGTTCGCCGCCGCGGATCAGGTGACCGTCGCCGCGCACGATCTCGCGCTGGTGCTGCGCAGCGCGGGGGAGGTGCGGGAGGCGGTGGAGAAGGTGCTCGCCGCTCAGGGGCGGGCAGGGGTGTAGCGGGTCCCAGGGTGCAAACGGACCCTGGGTGTAAACGGACCCAGGGTGTAGAGGGGCCCAGGGTGTAGAGGGGCCCGGCGCCGGGTGCCCCGGTGGGCTACAGCGACGCTATGACCCGGTCCGCCAGTATGTAGACCGTCTCCTCGCCGCACTGGAACGTGAGGGTGTACGCGCCCGAGATGCCCGAGCCGCCCAGCAGGTGTGCGCTGTGGCCGGTGCGCAGGGCGGCGGCCAGGCGTTCGGCGGTCTCGCGGTGGCCCGGGGTCATGCACAGGGTGGTGCCGTCGGCGAAGACATAGACGTCGAGGGTGCCCAGCGGGCCCGGACGGACGTCGGTCAGTTCGACCTGGCCGGTGGCCAGCTCCTCCAGCGTGGTCACCGTACGCTCGTGGTCGCCCACGACCGGTGACGCGACCGGCGTGAAGTCCGGGTGCGAGGGGTGGCGGCGGCGGGCCGCGGCCAGTTCGGGCGGGTCCGCGGGGAACTCGTCGGCCTCCTGGCCCGGCTCGGTGACCGGCTCCAGCGACTCCAGTGGCTCCAGCGCCTCCAGACCGGCGAAGTCGGCGGTGCGGGGCAGGAACGGTTCTCCGTCCGCGAGGCCCAGCAGGGAGGGCGCGTCGGCGGCGTCACGGGCCTCCTGCGCGGCCCAGAAGGCACGCGCCTCGGCGAGTTCCCGCTCGCGCTCCTCGGCGAGGGCCTCGGCCACGGCGGCCCGTATCTCATCGGTGTCCGCCGCGGGGCGTGCCGCGGGCACCAGCCCGCGCGCGGCACCGCCCTCGGCGAGGTCCTGGTGCAGGGCGGCCACCTGACGGCGCAGCTGTATGAGGGTGCGCAGGACGGCGACGCCCACGGCGCCGGTGGCGGCCGTGGTGACCAGCAAAGCGATCGGCATGGCGCTCACTGACGTACTCCCGGTTCAAAGTCGACCCCCGACTTCCTACCTCAGCTTGATGGGTGAACTATCGCGCTGTCAGTGCGTAACGTCACGAAAGGGGCAGGACTTTGGGCCCAGGGTTTATTGGCTCAGCGCGTTGACCTGCGGTGATTTCCGGATCGGGGGAGTTAGGTCACATCCTGAGGGAGATTGGATCACAAATCGGCCCAGAACACCAGAGAGTTCCGGGTTCTGGGCCGATGGGTGACGTTAAGTGCCTTTGTGGTTACGGAAAGGCGAAAATGATCGGGGGAAACGGGAGAAAGCAGCCGTCCGGAAATCCGGAAAGGAAGTGGGGTCAGCTGAGGCGTTCGATGACCATGGCCATGCCCTGGCCGCCGCCGACGCACATGGTCTCCAGGCCGAACTGCTTGTCGTGCCACTGGAGGGAGTTGATCAGCGTGCCGGTGATCCGGGCGCCCGTCATGCCGAAGGGGTGGCCCACCGCGATCGCGCCGCCGTTGACGTTCAGCTTCTCCAGCGGGACGCCGAGGTCGCGGTAGGAGGGGATCACCTGCGCGGCGAACGCCTCGTTGATCTCCACCAGGTCGATGTCGTCGATGGTCAGGCCCGCCCGGCGCAGGGCCTGCCGGGACGCCTCCACCGGGCCCAGGCCCATGATCTCCGGGGAGAGACCGGAGACGCCGGTCGAGACGATCCGGGCGAGCGGGGTCAGACCCAGCTCCCGCGCCTTGGTGTCGGACATGACGATCACCGCGGCGGCGCCGTCGTTGAGCGGGCAGCAGTTGCCGGCGGTGACCAGGCCGTCGGCGCGGAAGACCGGCTTGAGGCCCTGGACGCCCTCCAGGGTGACGCCGGGACGCGGGCCGTCGTCCTTGCCGACGACCGTGCCGTCCGGGAGGGTCACCGGGGTGATCTCCCGCTCCCAGAAGCCGTCCTTGATGGCCTGCTCGGCGAGATTCTGCGACCGTACGCCGAACTCGTCCATCTCCTCGCGCGTGATACCCCTGGCGCGCGCCAGGTTCTCGGCGGTCTGGCCCATCGCGATGTACGGGTCGGGAGCGAGGCCGTCCTCGCGCGGGTCGTGCCAGGTGGAGCCGGTGGACTCGGCGGTGGCGGCGGTACGGGCCTCCGCGTCGGCGAAGAGGGGGTTGTGGGTGTCGGGGAGCGAGTCGGAGCTGCCCTTCGCGAACCGGGACACCGTCTCGACGCCCGCCGAGATGAAGACATCGCCCTCACCGGCCCTGATGGCGTGCAGGGCCATGCGCGAGGTCTGGAGGGACGACGAACAGTAACGGGTGATCGTGCAGCCCGGCAGATGGTCCATGCCCAGCTGTACGGCGACGATCCGGCCCAGGTTGAAGCCCTGCTCACCGCCGGGCAGCCCGCAGCCGAGCATCAGGTCGTCGATGTCCCTCGGGTCCAGCTCGGGGACCTTCGCGAGGGCGGCCTGGATGATCGTGGCGGTGAGGTCGTCGGGGCGCAGGTCCTTCAGGGAGCCCTTGAAAGCGCGGCCGATGGGGGAGCGGGCGGTCGAGACGATGACGGCTTCGGGCATTTCCGGCTCCAGTGGCGTACGTGTCGGGTGACGGGTCACGGGTGTCGTGTGACGGGGTGACGGGGTGACGGGTGTCGCGTGACGGGTGGGCGCGTGGGCGAGCGGGTTGTTTGGAAGTTACCTGTACGTATGCGTCTGGTCACCGGTGTTGCTGTGTGACACAGGCCGCAGTTTTCTAAGCGCTTGCTTTCCTGTTCGACCCGGGCCGGACCCCCACGCCCACCTACGGCAACGCCCTCTGCCTCCGGCACACCCCCCGCCATCGGCACACACCCCCCGCCTACGGCACAACCCCCGCCGCTGCCTCCTCCTCCGACACCCGCCGCCTCCGCCGCCGCTTCAGCAGCGCCCACGGCCCCCGCGGACCCGTCGGCATCGCGGCGGTGACCTCCGTGCCCGCCTCCGACGCGGCCTCCGCCGCCGCCTTGGCGACCGGGAGGAAGCCCTCGCGGCGGGAGGCGTCCGGGCGGTCCTCCTCGGCGGGCCACAGGCCCAGGGCCGCGCACACCGTGGGCAGGACGGCCATCGCGGCGGTGGCATAGCCCTCGGCGGAGGGGTGGTAGTTGTCCGGGCCGAACAGCTCACGCGGGTTCGCCGCGAACTCCGGGCCCAGCAGATCGCCCAGCGACACCGTCCGCCCGCCCTGCTCCACCACCCCGATGGTCTGGGCCGCCGCCAGCTGCCGGGAGGCCCGGCGGGCCAGCCAGCGCAGGGGCTGCTGGACCGGCTCGATCGTGCCCAGGTCGGGACAGGTGCCGACGACCACCTCGGCACCGGCGGTGCGCAGCCGTCGTACCGCCGCCGACAGGTGCCGTACCGACTGGGTGGCCGGCATGCGATGCGTGACGTCGTTCGCGCCGACCATGATCACGCAGACGTCGGGTACCCGGGACGGATCCTCCAGGACCAGCGTCACCTGGCGGTCCAGGTCGTCCGAGCGTGCCCCCGGCAGGGCGACATTGCGCAACTCCACCTCGCGCTCGGCGACCGCCGAAAGCCCGGAGGCCAGCAGGGCGCCCGGGGTCTGCTGGGCGCGGTGCACACCCTGGCCCGCCGCTGTCGAGTCGCCCAGCAGGGTGAGGGTGAGGGGCGGCTCGCCCGGAGCCGCGTACATCCTGCCGTACCGCCCGTCCGCGTGCGGGACGTGGGACGCGGTGCCGTTGCCCACGTGCCGTCTGGCCAGCCGTACCTCCGCCAGCACCAGCCCGATCCCGGCCGCGCCCATCAGCCCGATGCCGCCCCCGCCGAACGCCGCTCCCGCCGCGATGCGCCGGGCCACCCTCGCCCTTGACATGCTCGTCATGCTCCGCCGCCACCTCCTCCGTGCCGTACATCCACTCCTTGCCCCGTACCGGCCGTCGCCCAATCTCAACAGGGAGTGAACGCAGGTCCCGGGCCGTAGGCTGACGGCACCACCCCGACCACATCCTTTGCAGCAACCGGAGACAACGGTGCAATTCCACGACTCGATGATCAGCCTCGTCGGCAACACCCCGCTGCTGAGGCTCAACAGCGTGACCAAGGGCATCCGGGCGACCGTCCTGGCCAAGGTGGAGTACTTCAACCCGGGCGGCTCCGTGAAGGACCGCATCGCCCTGCGCATGATCGAGGCCGCCGAGCGGAGCGGAGCGCTGCGGCCCGGCGGCACGATCGTCGAGCCGACCAGCGGGAACACCGGCGTCGGGCTGGCCATCGTGGCCCAGCAGAAGGGGTACAAGTGCATCTTCGTGTGCCCCGACAAGGTGAGCACCGACAAGATCAATGTGCTGCGCGCGTACGGGGCGGAGGTCGTCGTCTGCCCGACCGCCGTGGACCCCGAGCACCCCGACTCGTACTACAACGTCTCCGACCGGCTGGTCCGTGAGACGCCGGACGCCTGGAAGCCCGACCAGTACTCCAACCCGGAGAACCCGGCCTCCCACTACCACTCCACCGGGCCGGAGCTGTGGGAGCAGACGGAGGGGAGGATCACCCACTTCGTGGCCGGCGTCGGCACCGGCGGCACCATCTCCGGCACCGGGCGCTACCTCAAGGACGCCTCCGACGGCCGGGTCAAGGTCATCGGCGCCGACCCCGAGGGCTCGGTCTACTCCGGCGGCTCCGGGCGGCCGTACCTCGTGGAGGGCGTCGGTGAGGACTTCTGGCCGACGGCGTACGACCGTACGGTCGCCGATGGCATCGTCGCCGTGTCCGACAAGGACTCCTTCCAGATGACCCGGCGCCTCGCCAAGGAAGAGGGACTGCTCGTCGGCGGGTCCTGCGGGATGGCCGTGGTCGCCGCCCTGCGCGTCGCCGAGCCCCTCGGCCCGGACGACGTGGTCGTGGTGCTGCTGCCGGACAGCGGACGCGGATACCTCAGCAAGATCTTCAACGACGAGTGGATGGCCGACTACGGGTTCCTGGAGGACACCGGGACCAGCGCCCGCGTCGCCGACGTCCTCGACGACAAGGAGCACGGGGCGATCCCCTCGCTGGTGCACATGCACCCGGAGGAAACCGTCGGACAGGCCATCGAGGTGCTGCGCGAGTACGGCGTCTCCCAGATGCCCGTGGTCAAGCCCGGCGCCGGGCACCCGGACGTGATGGCCGCCGAGGTCGTCGGGTCGGTGGTGGAGCGCGAGCTGCTCGACGCGCTGTTCAGCCGGCGCGCCTCGCTCGACGACCCGCTGGAGAAGCACATGTCCGCCCCGCTGCCGCAGGTCGGCTCCGGCGAGCCGGTCTCCGACCTGATGCAGGTCCTGGGCAGCTCGGACGCGGCGATCGTGCTGGTGGAGGGGAAGCCCACCGGGGTCATCGGACGGCAGGACCTGCTGGCGTTCCTCGCCAAGAACGGGAAGTAGCGGGACGTTACGGGATGTTACGGGACTCAGCGGGGCATGGCGGTGAGTGGCGGGACGTGACGGCAACGCCGTCATGAACGGCCGGTGTACCCGGCGAATCCCCGGTGACCTGCGCGGGTGCCGGACTTCGCGCAAGTGGTACGAGGGTGTCACGTGCGCGCAGCACCGGCTTAACACGCGTCCGGCACATTGGTTGATGTCGGCAGGGCGGGAGCGGCTCCCCGCCCCGGCCGGCACCGAACGTCCAAGGACCTCCGGAGCGGCTCCCGGACCTCCATGGACGCCCGGACGCGCAGGCCAGGCCCTGACCAGGCCCGCGTCCCTCGCGGGGACCGCCGTCGTCCCGCCCCCCGGACACGGGGGTGCGGCGGTCCCCGCGCATACTTTTCCAGCGGGTGAAGCCCCGGGAAGCCCTTGAGGCCGACGAAGCCGGTGAAGCTCTCTGAGGCCCTTGAGGCCCTCTGAGGCCCTTGAGGTCATGAGTCCTTCCGGGCCGGAGGCCCCGGGCTCACTCCTCCCAGGCGTCCGTTTCCTTGCCGTTCTTGTCCCTCTTGTTTCCGCCGCGGCCACCGAACAGGTTCGGGTTGGCGCGGGCCGCCTGGAAGGCGTTGACCCCCACGATGCCCGCCCAGGCCACCATCAGGCCCGGGAGATCGGCGACCCCGCCGCCGATCGCGGACAGCGGGATCGCCAGCACCAGCGAGACGATCCCGAAGCCGAAGCGCTCGCCCCAGGAGTCCGTGGGCTGCGGGGAGCGGCTGCCACGGGCCGCCGTCATCCGCTGCTCGGCGAACTGGCGGCGCACCCGCCGCTCCACCGCGCCGTCGATGGGGGGGGGGTACGTTTTGAGGTAACAGTGTAGCACAGCGGGCACGTTAAAAACACACCACACCCCCGCGGGCGGGTGGGG